>DAIDTZ010000307.1 GCA_027456925.1 Nitrospirota bacterium | reverse complement strand
GTGGAGGGAAGTTTCAAAATAGGCGACTGTGTAACCTGTGTGGACCGGGCCGGGGCCGCGTTTGCCCGGGGGTTGGTCAAGTACTCAGCTTCGGAATTAGAACTCATTAAGGGCCTTAAGACATCCCAGATATCGTCCGTCCTCGGGCATAAAGATTATGACGAGGTGATCCACCGGGATGATATGGTGATACTATAAGAATATCAGGCAGGCCGAACAGTCAATGCCCGGAACGTCCTTATTCCAGTCATACCGGACGGCAATGTAGTTCCTGTAAATCCGGGCTTACGGCTGAAACCCAGAACGTCGTTGGGCTGAAGGGTGGTTCAATCATGATGCAATCTGCTCGTTCTCTTATAAAAAAGTCCGGTATTGCTGCGCTTCTTATTCTTCTGTATGTTCCTTCGGCCTTTGCCGCGCTCAAGCCGAACGATCCTGCTCCAACCTTTTCCCTCCGCGACAATACGGGCAAAGTTTTTTCCCTGAACGATGTTGTGGGCGCACAAAGCAAGGAGAAGGCCAATGGCGTCATCCTGAGCTTTTTCGCTTCCTGGTGCATGGCATGCAGGGATGAACTGCCGATCATCAACTCGGTTGTCGACGAAATGAAAAGCAAGGGCATCCGGGTCGTGATCGTGGGATTCAAGGAAGATTTCGTCAGGATCAACGCGCTTCTTGCCGCACTGAAAGTGGATAAACCGGTTGTCGTGAACGACCAGGAGGGCAAAGTAGGAGAAGAATACGGGATCCGGTTCCTGCCCGTAACGTTTTTCATCGGCGCAGATGGGCGTATTAAGCACATTATTTATGGCGAGATAAATGACGGAAAAGAAGTGACGGAAGTCGCAGAAAAACTTTTGAAATGACCGGACGCGGTCTCGTGGAGGTAGCGGTGGACATCAAACAGTACGTATCCGATAAAGCAAAAAAAGCCAAGGCTGCATCGCGGGCCCTGGCGAACATCTCCGCGGAGATCAAGAACAACGCGCTGTTCAAGATGGCTGCCGGACTGGAGAAGGAATCCTCCAAGCTGATCTCGGAGAACCAAAAAGACCTGCTGGAGGCCGAGAACAAGGGGCTTTCCAAGGCCATGATCGACCGGTTGGCGCTCTCTGCCGGCCGCATCAAAGCCATGGCAGACGGCCTTCGCGAGGTCGCGGCTCTTCCCGATCCCGTGGGCGAAGTGCTCAAAATGCGGAGACGCCCGAACGGCATGGAGGTAGGCAGGATGCGCGTGCCGATCGGGCTTATCGGCATCATCTACGAATCGCGTCCGAACGTGACGGCCGACACGGCGGCGCTCTGTCTCAAGTCGGGCAACGGCGTAATTCTTCGCGGCGGTTCCGAGGCCGTGCATTCCAACAAAGCGATCGTTGAGGTCCTTTCGAAGGCCGGCGCGGAAGCAGGGATACCCGAGGGCGCAGTATCGTTTATTGAGAACCCCGACCGGGCCTGCGTCATGGAAATGCTGAAGCTCAACCAGTTCATCGACCTGATCATCCCGCGCGGGGGCGAGGGGTTGATCCGTATGGTTTCGGAGAACTCGACTATTCCCGTTATCAAACATGACAAAGGCATCTGCCATGTGTATGTTGACGGCAAGGCGGACCTTGCCATGGCCGAAGAGATCTGTTTTAACGCGAAGGTCCAGCGGCCCGGCACCTGCAATGCCATGGAGACCATGCTCGTGAACCAGGATGTCGCCAAAACGTTTCTGCCCGCGATCGTGGGCCGTATGAAAAAAGCGGGCGTCGAGATTCGCGGCTGCTCCAAGACAAGAGCAATCGTACCTGACATTACTGCGGCAACGGATAAAGATTGGGACAGGGAATACAATGATCTCGTCCTGAATGTGAGGACCGTCGCAAGCATGGAAGAGGCGATGGAGCATATCGCGGTTCACGGTTCCCAGCACTCCGAAGCGATCGTGACGAACGACTATCAGAACGCCCATCGCTTTCAGCGCGAGGTGGACGCATCCGCCGTTTTTGTGAACGCGTCCACACGGTTGAACGACGGGTTCGAATTCGGTCTCGGCGCCGAGATCGGCATATCGACGACGCGGATCCATGCCCGAGGCCCCATGGGGCTGGAAGAACTTACCTCGACAAAATTTATCGTGTTCGGAAACGGGCAGATCAGGAAGTAATTTCGGGATTGCGGATTTCAAGCGGCAGGTCGCTGCTTTCCGCAATCCGAATTCCGCCTGCGCCCGGCGTTTACGAGTGCAAGGCGCGAGTGCAGGGTGAAATCCGCAATCGAGACCGGAGGTAGTTTGGCCCAAAAAATTGGCATCCTCGGCGGAACGTTTAATCCGATACACTACGGCCATCTTGCCGCGGCTGAAGAAGTCCGGGACCGGTTGAAACTGGACCGGGTGCTGTTCATTCCTTCATTTCAACCTCCGCACAAGCGGGAAAACGACGTTCCCTCTGCTGTCCACCGGATGGAAATGGTACGTCTTGCGGCGGCACACAATCAGTTTTTTGATAACTCCGACATTGAGCTTAAACGGGGCGGCAGATCGTATACCATCGACACCATCGAGGCGCTCAGGGAGTCCTACCCGGGCATTGATCTCTATTTTATAACCGGCCTTGATTCCTTTCTCGAAATCCAAACATGGAACCACTGGGAACGGCTCTTGACCTTGTGCACTTTTGTCGTGCTGTCCCGGCCGGGGTATCAATTTACCGATCTCCTGAAGATCGACTTTATGCTGCCGGCTCAGGACCAGGTGCTCAAACTGGACCGCGGGGAGCTTGTCCATGTTGATTTCCGAGCAGGAGCATGGAGCGTCTATCTTGAGCTGATACCGCTCTATGATATCTCATCGACCGATATCCGCACCAGGGTGAAGGAGGGGAGAAGCATCAAATATCTCTTGCCTGAAGCAGTTGAAACCTATATAATTAAACACAAATTGTATGCATAATTCATTGGAAGCAGCGCAGCTCTGCGCTCTGGCCGCGGACAGTAAAAAAGCCTTTGATATTTTGATCCTGGATCTCCGCAGGCTCACGTACATTACCGATTATTTCGTCATCTGTTCGGCGAATAACGTAACGCAAGTGTCGGCCATAGCGGACGGTATCGGTGAGGCCCTGGCGCAGGCCGGGGTGCACCCTTCCCATATTGAGGGAGGCTTGGAGGCGAGCTGGGTGCTTATGGACTGCGGAGATGTCGTGGTCCATATCTTCGATCAGCAGGCCAGGACTTATTACAGCCTGGAGAAGCTCTGGGGCGATGCCCCGCGGATACCCGTTGCAGCGGCACAAAAGACTTTGCAGAGCATCTCCTCGTGAAGCTGTCCATCCTCTGCATGGGGAAGACCAGGGAACGGTTTATTCAGGAAGGCATCGGCAAGTATACCCGGTACCTGAAACCCTACGTTGATATCGAGGTCAAAGAGCTCAAGGAAGAAAAGATCTATGATCTCAAGGACGCTCCGCAGGTCAGGAAAAAGGAAGCTGAACGGATTTTCAAGGCCGTGCCCGAGGGAGCTTATTTTGTCGCCCTGGACGAGCGTGGACAGGAGTTTACTTCTCACGAATTCGCCGCATTCATCAATGGGCTGCTCGAATCGGGCGCCAGGGAGACGGCCTTTGTGATCGGCGGCGCCATGGGGCTGGACGAGAGCGTACCGCGGAAGGCATCCAGGGTGATCGCGTTGTCCCGATGGACCGTGACCCACGAAATGGCGCGGCTGGTGCTGCTAGAACAGCTCTACCGTGCGTTTACGATCATCAAGGGGAAGACGTACCACTATTAATAATTTTATCTCCCTTCGTTCAATCAGTTTGTACCGTTAAAACCATCGCAGTGTTCCGGGAAAGGACCGTGGATGAGATTCATCGTCACCCTGTTATTGGTAGCCCTGGTAATGATCGTCATGCTGCTTCGGGAATTCAACCCCGGCATGATCACCGTCAATCTTCTGCCGTCCCAATCCTACGAAATTTCAAAATCAACCTTTTTTCTCCTTTCCCTTTCGATCGGCGCCGGCATTATTTTCCTTCTCTATCTCCTGCGCGATGTCAAGCGCTTCCTGCGCGGGCTTCGGGTGCAGCGCGAGCAGAAAAAACGGCTGAAGATCCAGGAACTCTACACCAAGGGCCTGAACTCGCTGCTCGCCAAACGGAATGCCGAAGCCATAACCTTTTTCCAGAAAGTGCTTGCGATCGACCCGAACCATGTGGACACGCTGCTGCGCATGGGGATAAGCCAGCTCCGCGAGAAGAACCCCCAGGAAGCCGTTCTGCTCCATCAGAAGGCCCTGGGCCTCGATCCCGATAACCAGGAAGTGATGTTCTCGCTGGCCTCCGATTATGAAGAAGCCAAGCGCTTTGACGATGCTCTCGCGATGTACGCGAAGATCCTTGCGAACGACTCGTCCAATTTGACTGCGCTCATCAAAATGCGCGACCTGTATCAGCGGCTGAACCAGTGGGAAGAACTGTCGGAAACACAACGGAAACTCCTGGACAGCCCGCTTATGCCCCTGGAGCAGGAGGTCGAGCACCGAAGACTCGTAGGCTTCAGGTACGAAATGGGCCGTTCGATGCTCGAGGCCGGGGACCTGGAACGCGCCAGAAAAATATTTCGCAACGTGATCAAGCTCGACAAAGACTTTATCCCTGCGCTTCTCGGGTTGGGTGAAGTGTACCTTGAAGAAGGAAAAGTCGCCGATGCCGCCGAATTGTGGGAGAAAGCCTACAAAATGACCTCATCGATCATGATGCTCCTTCGCCTGGAGGACCTGTACCTGAAACAGGGAGAACCGGGTAAAGCGATCGAAATCTATACGCAGGCGGTCCACTGGAGCCCCCAGAACATCTCTCTCAAGTTTTTTTTGGGTAAGCTCTATTACCGTCTTGAAATGATAGATGAAGCCTTTGACATTCTCTCTACTGTTGACTGGGGAGACAAAGACTTTCCCGATGTGCACAAACTGCTCGGGAACATTTATCTGCGACGCGGTTCCCTCGGCCTTGCCGCTTCGGAATTCAAAAAAGCCCTCGGTTTCAAGAAGCAGATCATCATTCCCTATACTTGCTCAAACTGCGAACTCCGGACCACGGACTGGTCGGGCCGTTGTCCGAACTGCGGCAAGTGGAATACCTTCGGGGTCAACCTCGAAAAAACCTGCTAACGAATACCAGTAGCCGGAAGCCCAAGCGTCGGGAGTCGGAACGCCGTCAAATTGTGTTCTGATTCCGGAAATCTGTCTTCTGGCTCCTTCTGAAGGAGTTTTTTGATGGCGAATAAACCGGTAGTACTGCTTGTCCTGGACGGCTGGGGCATCGGCAAAAACAATGAAGCAAATGCGATAGCCCGCGCAAAGGCGCCGGTATATCGAAGCCTCATCGCCGAATACCCGCACGCGGAACTCCTGGCGTCGGGCGAGGCGGTCGGCCTGCCGGATGGGCAGATGGGCAATTCCGAGGTAGGTCATCTTAACTTGGGCGCGGGAAGGATTGTGTACCAGGATTCGACGAGGATCAGCAAGGCGATCCGCGACAAAGAATTTTTTCAAAACCCCGTGCTTCTTTCAGCCATGCAGGCGGCCAGGGAAAAGGGGACCGCCCTTCACCTCATGGGGCTTTTGTCTGACGGCGGCGTCCACAGCCGTATGGACCACATTTTCGCATTCTTCGACATGGCGAAAGCGCAGAAAGTCACGAACGTTTTCTTCCACGCTTTTCTCGACGGACGCGATACGCCGCCGTCCAGCGCCATTCAATACGTTCAGCAGCTTGAGGACCATTTCGCCAGGATCGGCGTCGGCAAGATCGCTACGGTATCGGGCCGCTACTACGCCATGGACCGCGATAAGCGGTGGGAACGGATCCAAAAAGCCTATGAAGCTATTGTCGCGGGAGAGGGCATCCGTAAATTTTCCGCTGTCGAGGCGATACAGCAGAGCTATGAACACGAACGGACCGATGAATTCATGCTTCCCACGCTGATTGTCGACCAGAAGACCGGCAGACAGATTGCCACGGTCCGGAGCGGAGATGCGGTCATCTTCTGTAACTTCCGCTCAGATCGCGCGCGGGAGATCACCCGTGCCATGACGGCCCCCGACTTCAAAGGCTTCCACCGAAGCGCGTTTCCGGACCTTTCAACCTTTGTTTGCCTCACGATGTATGACGAGACCTTCAAATTGCCCGTCGCTTTCGGTCCGGTACGGCTTACCAACATCCTGGGCGAAGTCCTGAGCAATCGCGGTATACCGCAGCTTCGGATCGCCGAGACGGAAAAATACGCCCATGTCACATTTTTTTTTAACGGCGGTGAGGAGAAGCCCTTTCCTCTCGAGGACCGGGTGTTGATTCCCTCGCCGCGCGATGTAGCCACGTACGACCAAAAACCCGAAATGAGCGCACGGGAGATCACGGATAAACTGGTGGAACGCATCGCATCCAACCAGTATGGTTTCGTCCTGGCCAATTATGCAAACCCCGACATGGTCGGTCATACAGGGATCATGGATGCCGCCATCAAGGCGGTGGAAGTGCTCGATGAATGCCTGGGCCGGGTCCTCAGGGCCGCGGAGCTTGCAGAGACGCAGGTGCTTATAACCGCTGATCACGGAAATATTGAAATGATGTCCGATCCCGCGCCCGGCCAGCCGCCCACGGCGCACACGACCAATCCCGTCCCTTTTATCATCGCAACGAAGAACGTAAAGCTGAGAGACAGGGGGATTCTCGCAGATGTGGCGCCAACCGTTCTTGCGCTTATGGGGATAGCTATCCCGGCAGAAATGACCGGGAAAAGCATGCTTGTTCGCTGAAGGGCGCCGGCCGACCTCTGGCGACCGCAATCGCCTGTAAGAGGGTGGAGCTCATGAACATCATTCATCTGCTGCTCGACATTCTTTTTCCCACGCCCTGTTCCTACTGCCGCTCCCCGATCGGGGACTCCGGCATCCCGCATTTTTGCGCCGAATGCTGTGCAGATTTTGATTCAATCGCGGGTCCGGTTTGCCCGCGGTGCGGCGCGCCGTTTGATTCGCCGGAGGCGCTTCGGGCCAGTCCCGATCACCTCTGCTCCTCGTGCAGGCGGAAGCTTCCTCTCTTCGATCAAGCTTTGTCCGTCGGATATTTTGAGGGCCCTCTCCGCGAAGCCATTCACCAGTTCAAATATCGTCCCTGCAGGTCGTTAGGCCGGCCGTTGGGCCAGTGGATGGCCGACAGAATCCGGACGCTTTCCGCCATCGATATGGTCATGCCCGTACCGCTCCACGCAAAACGTTTGCGACAGCGAGGATTCAACCAGGCGCTCCTGCTTGCCTACCGGATGAGCGTGCGGCATGACATCACGCTTATCTACGATAATCTGGCCCGCGTCAGGCCCACGAGGCCGCAGGTTGAGCTGACAGGCGAGGAAAGAATAAAAAATGTCGCCGGCGCGTTCGCACTCCGTTCTCCTGAAAAAGTCGAGAGTAGACATGTGCTGCTGGTCGATGATGTATTTACAACGGGAGCCACAATGAATGAATGCGCTGTTGTGCTGAAGAACGCCGGCGCCTCACAGGTCACGGCATGCACACTTGCACGCGCTCTTTAAAGCCTGTTGCGAAAGGAGCCTGATAATCTTGACAATTTTTGAATGCTCGGGTATAGTTTACTCGGTTTATGAACACTTCTTGTTCTTATTCCCGCACGGTTTTAACAGCGAAGCTCCCGAGGTTCTGTCGAAGGTATTTCTTTATGTGAATATTACCTTGACTGGAATGAGTGCCTGCGGCTATTCTCGATAAATAATAATAACGGGCTGCAATGTCTTCGTCTTAATCAGAGGAGGGCAGCGCGGCGGCAAATCGGAAAAGAAATTATGTGTTGCAAAAAATAGAACAACTCGAAGAAGGAGGTTTACTATGTCGGGAAAGCAATCAGTAATTACAGTGCTCATTTGTGCAGTTTTACTTGCCCTGGCAGCAGGCAGTGCATCAGCACAGATGGCAGGCACGGTCACGGATGTTGAACAGTCGGTGGGTTCAACAGGCAAAGTGGACTGGACCACGGGTATGATTACGGCAGTGGGAATCGGCGCGCCGCCCGCCCAGCCTGCGAACGCAGCACAGGCAAGGGCCATGGCGGAACGGGCAGCCCAAATCGTAGCTTTACGGAACCTGCTCGAGGCAGTAAAGGGCGTGCGGGTGGATTCCGCGACCACTGTTGAGAATTTCATGGTCACGAGTGATGTGATCAAGACGGAAGTGAGCGGCTTTATCCAGGGCGCAATGCCAATTGACAAAAAATACATGTCCGACGGTTCCGTAGAGGTGACGGTGGGCATGAGACTCACGGGCGCACTCGCGGATACTCTCCTGCCAAAAGGCCTGGCAACGCCGTCAACTTCCTTGAACGCGCCTTACGGCGCAACGGCCGCTCCCGGCCAGATCTACACCGGGTTGATCGTCGACGCGCGTGGACTCGGAGTGAGGCCGGCGATGGCGCCGAGAATCCTGAACGAAGACGGCAAGGAAATATACGGTTCAGCTTCGATCAACAGGGACTTCGCAGTCCGTGAAGGCATGGTGGGCTATCTCAAGGACCCGGCCGCCGCGCTGGCCAACCCCCGCGTGACCGACAAACCGATGATGGTGAAAGCGCTCAAGGTCTCGGGCGATGCGCGGGTGGATACGGTTATCAGCAACGCCGACGCGGCCGCGCTCCAGAGTGCCGCACAAAACCTGAATATGCTTCAAAAGTGCAGGGTCATTATCCTGGTTGATTAATTCACGGCACATCGGGTATTTTCCCGACTGGCCGATCCTGAACTACGGGAGGAAAAGAATGTATACGCAGATAAAACATCTTGCGATGCTTATAATGGGGCTGGCTGTGGTCGTTATGGCCGCTGGTTGCGCTCCCAAGGCAGCGCCGTCAACTTCGATTATGGATACGCCCGAATACCACTACAATGAGGGACTGAGGGCGCTGGACGCCGACAGACTTGATGATGCAACGCGCGAATTCGATCGCGCCGTTGCCTTGGCTCCGAAATTGTCGCTCGGGTACATCGGCAAAGGCCTTGTATTGGGCAAAAAGGGCGACTTTAAGCCGGCGTTCGAGAACATGGAAAAGGCAAAGGATCTGGAAACCAGGGGTATCGAGGCCCGCATCGGCATGATCAGACTTTACGGCATGCAAATGGCCAAGGATCAGAAGAAGGTTGGAGACCTTGTCAAGTCCGCCGAGAAAGAGTTTAAGGCAGCGAATGAGAAGGAACCGAATAACCCCCGGCTGCACTATTACATGGGGATGTGCTACAAGATGGCCCTGGATTTCGACAAGGCTTCGGCCATGTTCCGCGCCGTTCTCGACATGAATCGTGACTTTGTCGGAGAAGCTAATGCAGAGTGGTCAATAATCCAGAAAATTCAGCGCGCAGCGCCGGGGACCGAGATCGGGAAGAAAATCGCCCTTATCGACAAGATCGACCGGGCGGATGTTGCCGCGCTCTTCGATCAGGAACTGAACCTCGAAAAGCTCTATACCAAGCGCGGCGTCAAGACGTATGATACGAGCTTCAAGGCCCCGACGGAAGCGTCTACGGCCATGGCAACAGAAACGGTGACAAAGATGGAGCCGGCCACGGACATAGCGGATAATTGGCTCAGGCCGAGCATCGAAACGGTGCTGAAGCTCCATATTCGCGGCCTCGAAGCGGGCCCGAACCACAAGTTCGAGCCGGACAAGCTCATTACCAAAGGCGAGTTTGCGCTTATGCTCGAGGATATTTTGATCAAGGTGAACGGCGATGAGAAACTTGCCACGAAGTTCCTTGGCGCGACTTCGCCGTTCCCTGACGTGCGCAACGATCTTTACTCGTTCAACGCAATTATGACCGCGACATCACGGGGATTCCTGGAGGCTGACAAAGCGACCGGTGAATTCAGGCCGACAGACCCGGTTTCGGGCGCCGATGCGCTTCTGGCAATTCGCGAATTCAAAAATCAGCTCAAATTCTAACCTGATAGGAGGGGGCAAAAGCCCGGCCTGCCCATGGCGGGGCGGGCTTTTGTGATAGAGATGATGAAAATTCTATTGTCAGCCCTCATGTCCGTTTTATTCATGCTCGTTCCCTCCGGCGCTTTTGCAGACCTCAAGGTGCTGGAGGGCGAACACACGGTAATTTATGATATCGTGAATCCCCGCGGCGTTGCCTTTATACCTGATTATTCCAATGAATCCTTCGAACAGAAGGTGACCAATCTCGACGAGTTCAGCAAGCGTGTCCGGATCACGTCGAAGATGGGGCCGATGAAAACGCGGGTCCCGTTCCCGATCCCTGCCCAGGCGGTTCCTGCCTCGCTTTCCCAGTACCTCATGCCGGAGCCGGACCGGCAGTCCCGGGACCCGAGGATCATGCGGCTGGCCAGGGAAATCACGAGGGGAAGCACGTATGCTCATGAAGCTGCAAGCGCCGTCCTTTCCTGGATTGCGGATAACCTCACCTTTGATACGAGCATTACCGTTCCCAGCGACGCGCTTTCCGCGCTCTACTATAAGAAAGCATACTGTGTCGGCTACTCCAACCTTGCCGTCGCTTTGCTGCGCGCAGCCGGCATTCCTGCCCGGGTTGCTCACGGATATCTGCCCCCGGGTTATGAGTGGGGGTTTTCGAAGGATTACTGGGGCGTGAAGGTAAACGATGGAGGGTACCACGCCTATCTGGAAATTTATTATCCCGATACGGGTTGGGTGTTCTCCGATGCCGAACATTCCATTAACTTTGTCGATCCCTTTCATATCCTCCTTCGGGTGGACGGTGTGGACATGCTGGGAGCTTACCAGGGCGGATATCTGGAAGTCGACAAAGCCACCTTCTATACCATTTTTAAAGAAGACGACAAAACCGTGATGGTGGACGAACTGCCGCTTCCGAAGGAAAACCGGCTCGGACGCAGGCTCGACGGCCGTCAGCATTCCGCGCTTGTAACCGGACGCGTGACCGATAAGACGGGTCTCGCTGTCCCGAAAGGTTCGATCGTGCTTTGGAAGGACGGAAGAGGAGCTTCTTCGCCGTTTTCAGACGGCAGATTCGCCGCTGCCATTACGGCTTCAGGCAAGTACCGGGTGGAACTTAAGGGGCCCGGTTTTGCAAAATCTTCACAGGAGCTTTCTGTCGAGCCGGGACGGGTTTACCGGATTAATTTTACGCTTCAGCCGGGAGGAGTCATCAAAGGGAAGGTCGTTGACAACGGCGGAAAACCGGTTTCAGACGGCGATGTGTTTTATAAAGACGGAAACGCGAGCTATGGTATTTCCATCGACCGCGACGGGACCTATAAAATCGAGGGGCTCACACCGGGGCAATATATAGTCTCGGCTGTAATCGGCGACAAGGAAATCTCCCGCACGGTTCGCGTTGAGGCGGGCAAGGATACGGTCGCTGATTTTGTGATAAAATAGCTCGCTTACAGCGGGGCGCCAAACTTTCTCGAGTGGTCTCAGCCGTCATCAAAACCCATTCACCGCAACTCAGTTTGATTGTGAGAGGTCCGTCATGATAAAAGTTCGCGGTCTTTTTTTTACGCTTCTGATAGCCGCTATTACTGCGGCAACAGCGGCGGCCCAGACAGGGAATCCCGGCGATGCTGTTGAAGCATCCGCTTCGGGGCAGATTAATTGGACCAGCGGCGAGGTGTTCGCAACGGGGATCGGCGTACCTCCGGCGCTCCCTGCGAACGCCGCGCAAGCGCGCGCAATGGCCGAACGTGCCGCATTCGTTGTTGCGATCAGGAACCTCCTCGAAGTCGTCAAGGGCGTCCGCGTTGATTCCGAGTCAGTGGTCGAGAACTTCATGGTCAAGAGCGATGTGATCAGGACCAGGGTCGATGGAATCGTGCGAGGGGCGCGCATCGTCAAAACACGGTATATGTCCGATGGCTCGGTGGAAATGCTCGTAGCCATGCCGATGAAGGGCGCACTCCTGGATGCGATAATACCGGAAAACTTTGGAAGCTCGTCTTTTTTGCAGACACCACAAGGAATGACGATACCGACTCCACAAGAGCCAAAACCAGCCGCTATTTCGCCATCTCCTCAAAAACCTAGGGAGCCGTCAAAACCGGCGCCGCCGCCTGCTCCTCTTGCACCGGAGAAGAAACCTTTGCCTGCGAAACCGTCACTGCCGCCGACGGCAACGGTGCCGGAACCGGCCGGCCCCGCTACGTCCTCTCCTGATGAATCGACGACGGTATTTAAGGGCGGAATCGCTACGGGCCTGGTGATTGACGGCAGGGGATTGGGATTGCGGCCCGCGCTTCTTCCAAAGATCATCGATTCCCAGGGGCAGGAACTTTACGTGGGACAGGTGGTTCCGAGAACAAACGCGGTTGATCAGGGCGTTGCCGGTTATGCGAAGGACGTTAATGCTGCCGCGAACAATTTCAGGGTCACCGACAACCCGGCGGTTATCAAGGGACTTCGCGCCGCCGGCTCGGCCAGGACCGACATCGTCGTAAGCCAGGCCGATGCGCAGACCCTCAGGCAACTGGGCAGAAGGGGCGATTTCCTTCAATATTGCCGGGTCATCATTGTTTATTAGGCGGGCTTGCCGCAGCTGATCATCAGCGAGGGACGTTTTTGGCTTGACAGGTCTTGCCTATTTGGATAGTTTAATGCGATAAAATGACTTTTTATGAAAATCTTATCATACCTTGACCGCACGGGTGATGACACAAAAAGGAGTTTGAAAATGATGAAACGCATCAAGTATGTGGCGCTGCTTTGGGGAGTGATACTGATTGCCGGCTGTACCCTGCCGCATCCGCCGCTTCCCTATGATTCGAGCAACCCACTCAAGCATGTAGCGGTCCTGCCCATGAAAAATGACACCAACGATGTCGACGGGCCGAACATGCTGAGACAAAAGATGGTTGAGGCCCTGGAGAACCGGTCCTATGTGGTCAAGGATTTGAAAGAAACAGATCAAATCCTGAGAGACCAGATGGGCATCACTCTGGGCGGGCAATTGGATCTGACAACTGCCCAGAAGCTCGGTGAGGCGCTCGGCGTCGAGGGC
The DNA here is from genome assembly GCA_027456925.1 of Nitrospirota bacterium. Lineage (GTDB taxonomy): Bacteria > Nitrospirota > UBA9217 > UBA9217 > UBA9217 > JAJYKN01. The sequence goes on along the minus strand of DAIDTZ010000307.1, from coordinate 9,093 downwards.
GTTCTTTACGGGACGCTCATGGACTTCGGTGAGACAACGACCGGAGTCATCAGCGTTAAGAAGGTAAGAGGCAAGTTTAAACTCGTGGACACAGCTACCGGTCAGACAGTATGGGCGCGGGGACTCGGTGTGAGAAGCGAGATGCGGATGGAGGGAACCGCCGGGAACGCAGCCGCCATTCTCACGCGGGCCGCAGATAAACGGGACAAAGAAGCGCCGTGGGTGACGATCGAAAGCACCACATCGGGCAGCAATAACGTAGGAAAGTCTTTCGCCATAGAGCTGGGCACCAAGCTGCTGTCCAAGGCCATTGGAAAGCATTTGGATCATGAATCCACGGAGTTGGCGAGAAGGATAACTGACAATCTTCCCTGGGGTCCCGGAACGGCTGTTGCCGCGGCAACGCCGCCTGCAGCGCCTATCTTTAAAATGCCTGAAATAAAAACGCCGGAACCTCCTTCGTTCGGTTATATGGACTGGGAGGGCAAACGGGATTTTTCAGCTGTCGTCTACTCAACATCCTTTGACAAGAACCGGAACAACACCTTCGTTATGGAAATGCCGTTGGCAATCGCCGGCAACAAGATGAGAATGGAAATGGATTTGTCCAAGATGCAACAAGGAAATGGGGAACATGCGGATTCGCCGATCAGCAAGATGATCATGCTGAACCGGGGCGATAAAAAAACCAGTTATACGCTCTACCCCAATTCGCAGAAATACATGGTTCATACGGCCACAGATGAAAACGAAGAAAAACCACTGGTCGAAAAAACCAAAATCGGCACCGAAATGATCGGTCCGTACTTAACTGACAAGTTCCGGGTGAAGGTAATATATAAAGACGGCAAAGTGGACGAGGGGCTTATCTGGAACGCCCGGAGGCTGAAAGGGATGACAATCAAGAGCGAGGTGGAGAATAAGGACTACCGCATTACCACGGAGTTGAAGCATATCGTACTTAAAAGACCGGCTGCATCCCTTTTCGAGATACCGGACGGATACATGGAAGCTCAGAGCTTCATGGATCTCATGGCTGCGAAACCGAGTAAATAATAAACAGAAGTCCATATAACATTCAAGGAGGTTTTAAGATGAAGCGAGCTTCATGGTGGTTGCAGGGTGGAATGGTGATTGTTTTAGCTGCATTTATTGCAGTTGGCTGCGCTCCTACGATGTCCGGAGAGGTTAAGGACGACACGACGCTGACGGGGACATCGAAACAATTGCAAACAAGCAGCGATGTCTCGAATTACAAGGGCCCAAAACTTCGGGTCGGCGTCGTTAACTTCAAGAACGAAACTCCTTCGAGAGTGCTCGGAATCGGCGAGGCCGCGTCAGACATTTTGGGAACGATCCTGCAGAAGACGGGGCGATTCATCGTTATTCCCCAGCAAGACATGGAACAGATTTTAAACCAGCAAAGGATGGGTGCGACCGGGGCGATCAATCCAGATACGGCTGCAAAAATGGGACAGATTTTGGGTCTCAACGCGATCGTAACCGGCGCAATCACGGCATATTCCGAAGCGGAAGATGGAAGCGACTATCTGATAGCCAAGACCAAGAAACAGATTGCCCGGGTTACTGTTGATTACCGCATCGTTGATACTACAACGGGCGTGCAAATCATGGCAGATTCAGGCGCCGGCATTTACGAGAAAAAAGTGACAACCGCACTCGGCATGGGGGCGAAAGCCAGCTATGATACCGATCTCCGGGACGGCGCGCTCAGGGACGCTCTTACCAAGGCCATGGTAAATATGATGAAGCAACTTGAGAACCAGCCCTGGAAAGGCAAGATCGCCAAAGTCACCGGCAATAGAGTCTATATCAATGCCGGAAGAAAAACCGGTCTCAAAAACGGCGACCGGCTCGATGTATATAGGGTTGGTGAAGATATCATAGACCCTGATACGCATCAAAAGTTGGGAACGACTGAAGATAAAGTCGGCCAGGTCATCGTTCAGCAGAACGATATCGGTGATCAGGCGGACATGTCGATCGCGGTGGTCACCTCGGGCATGGGCTTTAAATCGGGTGACGTCGTGAAGTACGTTGGAAAATGATGATTGAAAAGATGCCGAGGCAAAGGATAAGACTTATGACGAAACATCTCGGTTTTGCCCTCGTTTTGTTTCTCACCGCTTTCTTGTTTGCGGTGCCGGTGCAGGCCGGAGAATCAACAGGCAACGATGCCGTTGTTACGATGATCAAAGGCACTGCGCGAAGCTATGCAGCAGGTTCGACCAGGGGCCGCTTACTGAAAAAGGGCGATCTGCTCAAACGGGGACAAGAGGTCAAGGTGGCCAGGAAATCCCGTTTAGAGATCCGCTTCCCCGATGGGACCGTCATGCGGCTCTCCGAGAAGTCGGATCTGAAAATGAACGAGTTGTCATTCAATAAGCAGACGGATGACAAAAATCTAAAAGTCGGCCTTTCTTTGGGCAAGCTCTGGGCGAAAGTGAAGAAGCTCACGACGCCTGATTCGTCCGTCGAAGTGAGAACCTCGAACGCCGTAGCGGGCGTGCGGGGTACCGTGTACCGGGTGAACGTCGAAGAGGACAAGAGCGCCCTGGTGAAGGTATATGACGGATCGGTGTATGTGGCTAACCCGCCGAGGGATGCTTCAACTACGGGGAATAAAGCAGCTGCGCCCCATGAAGTATCAGGCCCTCACGCAGTCGCTCCTCCCTATCATGAAGTTTCCATGGAGGAATGGACCGCTATCGTAAAAGCAATGCAACAGATCAGCATCTCTTCGCACGGCGTGCCTTCCAAGCCCGAGAATTTTGATCCCAAGGCGGATGCCGACGACTGGGTGAAATGGAACCAGGAACGGGACAAAGACGCTCACTTATAAAAAAATGACCATGCGAGGGCCGTTCGGAACATTTCGGACGGCCCTTTTTTTATTGGGGAGGATAAATCTCTTGACAGCTTTTTGCGCATGTGGTATAAAACTATGTATTGAAAATGGTTTTCAATATCAATTATGAGAAAAAACGCCGTTGAACAGCTATCGGAGTATCTAGCAGGCCAGGGTCTCAGGTCTACGACCCAGCGCGATCAGATTCTGCAGGTTTTTATCTCCGCCGGCCGTCATTTGAGCGCGGAAGAACTCTATCTTCGGGTGAAGAAACCTCATCCCGGCATCGGCTACGCAACGGTCTACCGGACGCTCAAACTCCTGGCCGAGGCCGGACTGGCCGATGAACGGCGTTTCGAGGACGGTTTTACGCGCTATGAATATAAAGCCTCGGATGATCATCACGATCATCTGATCTGCACGAAATGCGGCGCCATTATCGAATTCGAAAACGAACGCATCGAAGCGCTTCAGCAGGATGTGGCCAGGAAAAATCATTTTCTTGTGCAGAACCATAAACTGGAACTATACGGTCTGTGCGGTAACTGCCAAAAAAATAGATAAGATTTCGGAGGTTTTTTGCTAATGCATGACCATGGTTCCAGCGATGGCGAACGTCACCGTGACACCAATCTGAATAAAGTTCTTCTGATCGGCAACCCGAATGTAGGGAAAAGCGCGCTTTTCGGACTTTTGACGGGGAAATACGTCACGGTGTCCAACTATCCCGGTACGACCGTGGAAGTAACTTACGGGAATGCGGTACTGAACAAGGTACGTACCACCGTGATCGATACGCCCGGCGTGAACAGCCTGGTGCCCATGTCCGAGGACGAGAAAGTAACGCGCGACATCCTCCTGACGGACCGTGCCGACGTTGTCGTTCAGGTAGCCGACACCAAGAACCTCCGCCGGGGCCTCGTCATCACCCTCCAACTTTCGGAGATGGGCGTCCCGTTCATTCTTGACCTCAACATGGATGACGAAGCCAAGAGCCGCGGCATTTTCATCGATCAGGAGCGGCTTTCTCATCTTCTCGGGATAGAAGTGGTGAAGACGGTTGCCATACGAAGGAGTGGCGTCGATAAACTCCTGAAAAGCATTCAACAGCCGCGGCAATCCTCTCTCGAAGTCCGGTACGATGACGCCATTGAAGGAGCGATACGCGACGTCTCCGCGCTTTTGCCTGAAGCGAACATTTTGCGTCGCGCTCTTGCCCTGATGATCCTTGCCGGCGATGAAAGCCTCAAGGGCTGGCTTCACGCAAATATGCAGGATCACGTGATAGCGGAGGTGGAAACCATCAGGCAGGCGCTGCAATCGAAGTACAATAATTCACTCGGCTACCTCATTAACCAGCGACGAATGAAGAAAGCCGATGAGATCCTGGCGCAGGTGTTGAGCCTCCACGAGTCGGGTAAAGGCTCTGCGATTGCATCCTACCTCGGAAAATGGTCTATGCATCCCGTGTACGGTCTGCCGATTCTTCTTGTGGTACTTTACGCCGTCTATCAGTTTGTCGGCGTTCTGGGGGCAGGGACGGTTGTTAATTTTCTGGAGAAGGGCGTCTTTGGCGAATATTTGAACCCCTGGGCCATCAAAATCGTACATTTCTTGCTGCCTGTTCCTTTTCTCCAGGAAATGCTCGTCGGCGATTACGGGCTCATCACCATGGCGCTTACCTATTCCATAGCCATCGTGCTTCCGATTGTCGGTTTTTTCTTCATCGCTTTCAGCCTTCTGGAAGACTCGGGTTATTTGCCGCGGCTCGCCGTCATGGTGAACCAGGTCTTCAAACTCATGGGTCTGAACGGCAAGGCTGTGCTGCCGATGATCCTTGGATTGGGCTGCGATACCATGGCAACGCTCACTACGCGTATCCTGGAGACCAAGAAAGAACGGATCCTCGTTACGCTTCTGCTGGCACTGGCCGTGCCCTGTTCAGCCCAACTGGGGGTGATTCTCGGCCTCGTAGCGGGACTCTCCGGCCTTGCCACCATCATCTGGCTCGGCACCCTCCTGGCGGTCATGCTACTTGTAGGGTTTCTTGCGGCCAAGATAATTCCCGGCCAGCCGTCGGATTTTGTTCTTGAGCTGCCGCCTCTCCGCGTTCCGCAACTGGCGAATATCCTGGTAAAGACCGTTGCCCGGGTGCAGTGGTACCTCAAAGAGGCCGTGCCGCTCTTTATCCTCGGTACCTTCATCCTGTTTATCAGTCACAAAGTGGGGGCGCTTGCATATATCCAGAAGCTGACGGACCCCATTGTGGTCAATTTCCTCGGCCTTCCCAGCAGGGCTGCCGAGGCGTTTGTGATCGGGTTTTTGCGCAGGGATTACGGCGCGGCCGGGCTTTTCATGCTTGCCAAGGAAGGTTTGCTGGACCCGATCCAGATCGTTGTGAGCCTCACCGTCATGACTCTGTTCGTGCCGTGTATCGCAAACTTTTTTATGATGGTAAAGGAGCGGGGAATGAAGACGGCACTTTACATGGTAGCATTCATATTCCCCTTTGCGTTCGGCGTGGGGGGGGCGATGAATTGGATACTGCGGACAATGAAAGTGGCGCTGTAACGGCATGGGGCAGAGCGCAGGGGGATAGAGAAAAAGATATCAACCACAGGCTCTATGCACCATGGTGAATTTATCAAGGAGGGACCATGTCGGAACACAAAAGACGGGATGCGGTTGAAGGTAAAGCGGGGCATCCTGCCCTGTGCGTGCTGCCGGAAATAGAAAAAGAAGACGAACTCCTCGAAATTATGTGGACATTGAGGGAAGAGGGAAAGTTGACCCACGACGAGGTCCTTCAAAACTGCTCCATGGAAGGGTGTGAGGTTATTTTGAAGGATCTGTCCAAGAGTGGATGGCTCCATGTAAAGGGACAGGCAATAGAACTGCTCCCGAAAGGGGAGAAGCGTGCGCGGGAGCTGGTTCGGAGGCACCGGCTTTCGTTGCGGCTATTTTACGACCTTTTTGCCCTCGACGGTGCGGAAGCTGAAGCGTGCAAGTTCGAGCATATTCTTTCGCCCGAGGTGACGGACAGCGTTTGTACGCTGTTGGGGCATCCGCCGAATTCACCTGACGGGAAGCCGATCCCGCGGGGCGACTGTTGCGCCATGTTCAGGCAGGAAATGAAACCGTTGGTTGCGCCCCTTGCCGATCTTATGCCGGGAGAGCAGGCAAAGATCGTATTCATCACGCCGGGATCGCATTCAAGGCTCGACCGTCTCTCGGCCATGGGTGTCGTGCCGGGAACCATTGTCAAACTTCATCAGAAACGTCCTTCTTATGTGATTCAACTCGGAGAGACCACGATCGCAGTGGATAAGGATATCACAAAAGAAATTTTTGTCAAAAAAGTGTGAGCACCTTTTTCCTAATTGACACTCCTCAGCTTTTATGATTAAATACCATTTATGAAAACCCATTACTTGGATTTATCGCTTGCAGATATTTTGTTGCTGATCGGTGTGCAGGCTCGCACCGGAGAACTGGTCGTGGAGACCGGGAACAACATCGGCACCGTCCTGTTTCACCAGGGGAAAATCCTCCAAGCCTTCTCTCCTTATTCGAGGGCAATCGGCGACCTGTTGGTCGAAAATGGTTTGATAACCGATATCGAGTTGCTTGAAACGCTGAAGCTGCAAAAAACGGGCGCTTACGCGCCACTGGGCACGCTGCTGCTGAAAACAGGGAAGGTCACTTTTGAAGTGATCGAAATGATGGTGCACGAGCAGATCCGTCAGGCGGTGAATGAATTCAAGTCGTGGAAGGAGCTGGATTACAGTTTCTCTGCCAAAGACATTATGCCCTTTGACCGGATCCATTTGCCGACGCAGGAATTTATTCCCATTGAAACGATCCACGCAGCTAAGACTTTTCTTTCTTACGAATCGACAGCTCCTGAAGTATCTTCGTCTCCTGCTTCTGCTTCATCAGCCACCGTGTAGCTTCCGCGCGCCCTTCTCCGCCTGGCGCCTCCGCTCATTGGCCTGTGAAGCGCCGCCCTGAGCTGCTCTCTCGCTTCGTTGAACATTGTGGCATATGCCTCGCTGCGATAATCGGGATACGTGTAATCCATGGACGTAAAACGGCGTTCACGCATGCTGTAACGGAGCGTTACTTCCGCATAAATGTCCGAGCCGATGTAGATCCTGTGCGAAAAGTCCTTGGTAGTTGCGAGAACGACCTTGGCCTCCGTGACGTACCCCGGATCGATGTTGATTCTCCGCCGGGCAGGACCCGGCAAGGTAAATTTGTTTTCGAGGTCGTTCGTGAAGAGTTTGATTTGCGGCAGCAAGACAGGATCGATTACCTGTTCGCAAAAAATGAATTTCCGGAGAATGCCTGTCCCCATTTCTGCCCGGTAATAATCCGTCTTGTCCCACGGCCAGACTTCACTCACATGATCAAGCGGTCCGTACTGCTTGCGCAGGATATCCAGGCAGGTGTCGAACAGCTCTGGCTCCGGCGAAAGCATTCCGAAGAACAGTTTGACCGGCAGTGGATGTCGAATATCTCCCATAACACTCGTTTCAATAATTGCGTTAGTTTGAAATATACCCGGTCAGGCCGCCGGGACCGGTGAGGGGAAGTTCAAGTTCTACTTCTACGCCGTTGTCCACATCACGCTCTTCGACTACTTTGTATCCCTTGAGGAACCCGGAGATTCTTACGGTGAAAGTGCTTCCACTCATGGTCGATTTCAGATCATGATTCGGGTCCAGCTTTATCTGCTCGACCATCAGGAGAAGGTTGCGCTCGGCAGCGGACAAGGCAGCGCGTTTGGCCATTTCATGCATCGCCGTGCGGTTCGATATGCTTGCCGGATAGATGCCTCTTCCTTTTGCGCGGATGACTTCGCGTCCCCAGTCGATCCCGTCGATCGGGGTGACATAGAGCAACCTCATGTTTTGCGATGCCCGGCGGTCCTCCGAAATTTGAATAGCGGCCCGACCTCCGGCGTAGCCGGGTGCTGTTGCCTGGAGCGTGTAGCTTCCCGGTGAAAGCGAGGTGAATTCATATCGTCCTTCAGGAGAGGCGTTAATCGTTGCCCGTTCCTGACCTTCGGATAGCAAAGTGACTTTGATGTTCGTGCCCGCCGGTAAAACGGTTCCGGCAAGAGAGGCTGAACCGGAGAGTTGAGCGAGCCGGACCGGCGGCAGACTTGCAGTTTTCCCCGGATCGACGGAGACGCTCTCAAAATTTACGGGAAACGGCGATGAGGGTGCGATTACGCTGATGTCGTACCTGCCCGGCGCCAAGGCAACCCTGAATGTTCCGTCCTTCTTATCTGCTTCAATGGCAGATACTGTTTTCCCGGATTGGTCGATCGTGACGCGTACGCCGGGGGAAGGGGGTGTTACGGAGCCTTCGACGGCGCCTTCCTGTTTCGTGTGACACGAAGATGCCAGCAGAAGACTGCCTGCCAGAAAAACTGTTCTCAGGATAGCTCTATACACGGCCCCTCCTGAGCTATTATAACACAACAACCACGGCAATTTAACAACTGATATCAAGAGCGTCAAGGCTTCACTCGATAGGAAAAACCTTACTATCGTACTTGACATCGGCCCGGAGATGGATATACTGAATATATGCAAGTTACTCGTGAAAGTGATTACGGGATTCGAAGTGTGTTGTATCTTTCCCGGCAGCCCTTTAAGAAAGTAAGCTTCATTAATGAAATTTCTGAGGAGTACAAAATCCCCAGAAGCTTCCTCGCCAAAATACTCCAGAAACTCGTCAAAGCCAAGATCGTACGTTCCTACCGCGGCGTAAAGGGCGGATTCTCGCTCGCAAAACAATCCCGTGAGATCACGGTGCTTGATGTTCTCGAAGCCATCGAAGGCAAACTCTATATTAATCTCTGCCTCGCCGACAAAAAAAAATGCGGCTTTGCAAAACACTGCCCCACCACGCTGCTCTGGTCGAACGTCCAATCCAAGGTAACGGACACGCTTAAAAAGGCGAATTTCGAGGACCTGTCAAAACAGAAAGTCTGAGCTTAGGCGTTGCAGGAACCACGATGCGAACTCACCCTATGAGGCAGGATGCCCAGTACGACTATCGTACAATAAAGGGGTTCGCGATTTCTTCTTTGTTTTGGGGGAGCGTAGGGCGTCCTTGGCATGGTTCCTCTCTTGCTATCCTTTTGATTTATGGTCACGCGCTTCAAACCGTTTCTGCCGCTCTTCATATGTCATGCGCCGAGTGCCGTCTTC
>DAIDTZ010000306.1 GCA_027456925.1 Nitrospirota bacterium | reverse complement strand
CACCAGGACCCCGGTTTCATCGACCACGTCGTGAACAAGAAGGCCGTGGTGGTGCGAGTGTATGTTCCGCCGGATGCGAACTGCCTGCTGTCGGTGATGGACCACTGCCTGAAGAGCCGCCACTACGTCAATGTCGTGGTCGCGGGCAAGCACCCGGCGCCGCAGTGGCTGTCGATGGACGCAGCCGTCAAGCACTGCACCGAGGGCATCGGCATCTGGCAGTGGGCCAGCAACGACCAGGACGCCTCTCCCGACGTGGTCATGGCCTGCTGCGGCGACGTGCCGACGCTGGAGACGCTGGCCGCCGTCTCCATCCTGCGCGAGCACCTGCCCGAGCTGAAAATCCGCGTCGTCAATATCGTCGATCTGATGAAGCTGCAGCCGCCATCCGAGCACCCGCACGGGCTGAGCGACATGGATTTCGACGAGCTCTTCACTAAGGACAAACCGATCATATTCGCCTTCCATGCCTACCCATGGCTAATCCACCGGCTGACCTACCGCCGCACCAACCACGCAAACATCCACGTCCGCGGCTACAATGAAGAGGGCACCATTACCACGCCCTTCGACATGACGGTGCTGAACGATCTGGACCGCTTTCACCTCGTGATGGACGCCATCGACCGCCTGCCGCAGACCGGCGACAGGGGCATCTATCTGAAGCAGCAGCTCAAGGACAAGCTCGTCGAGCACAAGCAGTACATCGACAAGCACGGCCGGGACATGCCGGAGATCAGGGACTGGAAGTGGGGGGCGGCCAATGCAGGCAAGACGGCGTAAATCGCGGAGACGCCGGCGAGGAAACAGGCGCAAGGCCTATACGCCGGCTGCAGCGTTGGCAGTGTATATTGAAAGGAGAGCATCATGGGAAAAAACAGGCTTCCATTTGCTTTGTCGGTGATTATCATTTTTGTTGTCCTGGGCGCCGGCGTCGGCTTCAGCGGCATCTCCAGCGTTGTTGCGGCAGCGGAGAAAACCGATGTAGCCGCACAGACGGGTATGGCGGCCTCACCGGCAGGCGGCGCAATCGCCTTTAACCCGCCCGCTGTCCAGGATGCGCCGGCAAGCATAAGGGACGCGGTCATGCTCGGCTACAACCTCATGACGGATACCGGGAAATACGCGGGACAATACGTTGGGAACAAGCTCACCTGTTCAAATTGTCATTTCAAGGGGGGCATGACCGAAGGAGGAAAAAACGGAGGGCTGTCGCTGGTGGGAGTGGCCGCGACCTATCCCCAGTACAAGAAGAGGCAAAACTACTCCGTGGACCTCGTGACCCGGACAAATGACTGTTTTCAAAGGAGCATGAACGGCAGACCCCTGCCTGCCGACAGCAGGGAAATGACGGCCATTATCACGTACTATCAGTGGATAGCAAAAGGACTGCCCATATATGCCGAGATCCCCTGGTTAGGGGTGAAACATCTCAAGAGCGCTCATAAGCCAGATCTGGCAAAGGGAAAACAGGTCTTTGCACGGAAATGCGCCCTCTGCCACGGTGATAACGGCCAGGGAACCCCGGCAGCACCGCCCATCTGGGGCAATGATTCATTCAATGACGGAGCAGGGATGCGCAAGCGGGAAAATCTTGCGGCTTTTGCCAAAGGGAACATGCCAAAAGGCAATCCTGACCTTACCGCTGAACAGGCGCTGGATGTAGCGGCCTTTGTTGCAGCCCAGCCGAGGCCGCACTTTGCGGCCAAGCCCGGCTCGGGCGCCCCCCGCACGACGTCTCTCCTTTCCTCTTCGCAACTTGCGCCTGGAGCAGCCGAGCCGCGAACGCCCCAAGTGAAAACCACTCCCCCCCGGGTCCCTGCATTCGCAGACAGGTCCAAAATACCAGCTTCCGGCAAAGAGGGCCCACCCGCTGAAGCTGCCACACTCATCGGAAGTTGGAAACAAGGAAAGGTCCTCTTCGACAGGCACTGCCAGTCCTGCCACGGCCCCCAAGGCACCGATAAGGTGCCCAATCCGGGTTCCGAGGACGGCACGGTCCCGCCACTCAACCCTATTGACCCCGGCCTCGCAAACAAAAAGCCTTCAATTTTCGCCGCAAACATCGATCGGATCATTCAGCATGGATCCATTCCCGATGGCCCTCACCCCGCGCTTTTCATGCCGAACTGGGGCGACAGCCGAAGTCTCTCGCAACAGGAAATCGCCGCCATCGAAGCCTACGTCATTCACCTCAATGGCGTCCAAAGGACCAAAAAGGAGTAGGAGGATTTATGCAGTTTCCCATTTTCCAGGTACCGTATTTAGGCAACGGCATGATAATAGCTTTGGATGCCGTTCTCCATGTGATTATCAGCCATGGACTGGCTATCGGCGCAATAACGCTCATCGTCATAAGTGAATACCTGGGATTTAAAAAGTCTTCCCAGGACTGGGAAAATTTTGCAAAGGAATTTCTGAAATTCACCATTATAATCACCACAAGCGTCGGAGCGGTAACGGGCGCCGGCATATGGCTTATTACCAGCGCCCTTGCGCCGCTTGGCATAGGCTCTATGCTCCGTGTCTTTTTCTGGCCATGGTTTCTTGAATGGATAGTATTCACCGGTGAGTTGATTATTATTCTCCTCTACTACTTTACCTGGGATAAATGGACCGCCGAGAGGAAGCGGCGGCATATTTATCTTGGCGCAAGCTATGTTGTTTTTGCCCTTGCTTCCGCCTTTTTGATTACCGGCATACTTGGATTCATGCTTACTCCTGACGGCTGGCCCTGGAATAAAAGTTTCTGGTCGGCATTTTTCAACCCGAGCTTTCTTCCCCAATTGCTGTTGAGGATAGGCCTTGCCTTCTCGCTCGGCGCCCTATTCTCTGCGGCATTCCTCCTCTTCACCCGCAGGGAAAAGGATTTCCGCAAGGAGGCCCTCCGATTTTTCGGAAAGGCGGCCCTGGTTTCATTCTCTGCAACGGTTCTATTCACCTGGTGGTATTTCAGTGTCGTCCCTTCAACATTTAAAACCTATGCCGTATTTTCCGTTCTGACCTCCAGATTTTCTCAGCAGCCGGAACTCTTTTGGTACGCAAACGGCGCAGGCGCCGTTTTGCTGCTCCTGTTCTCCCTGGTCTCGATGAAGGGCCCCGCCGTTCTTACGAAGCTCCTGATTATCCCCGCGCTTTTGGTATCCATGGGTCTTGTCAGCGAGTTCGAACGCGTAAGGGAATTTATACGAGGCCCCTATCTCATGCCGGGATATATGTATGCCAACCAGGTATTGCTCAACGAGACCCCATTCTTCAGCAAGGAAGGGACGCTGAAGAATGACTTCTGGTTCAACCATGGGCCTGATAATCAGGAGGCCATGGTCCAGGGCGCATATCTCTTCGCCCGGAACTGTTCTGCTTGCCACACCATCGGCGGAATAAACGACATTGTAAAAAAGGTGGACGGCAGGACAGAGGACGGCATCTTCGTGATCATCGGATATACCCATGAAATGGTCCCTTTCATGCCGCCTTTTTCCGGGACGGAAGCCGAGCGAAGGACGCTGGCCGGATATCTGTATGGAATAGCGCAAGGAACGATCAAATTACAGGACCCGTCCCGGTTGGTCCCGGCAAAGGGAGGGGGGAATCATGAATAACCTGTCTGATCTCCTGATAAGCAAACCCATCCCGGAGGCCCTGTTGCGCGGGCTCCTTTTCACATCGTTTACGCTTCACCTGCTCTTTGTCCTTCTGACCCTGGGGACGGCCATCCTCGCCCTCGCCTATTTTATTGATTCATGGTACGGCGGCAGGGCAAAGGAGCCAAGGTTCGGTAAAAGGATGCTTAAAACCTTCATGGCGCACAAAAGCCTGGCAGTGGTCCTGGGGGTCGCGCCCCTGCTCCTCATTCAGGTAGGCTCCACAATCCCGTTCTTTACCGCGGTGAATCTCTTTGCCCCGTACTGGTTGTTGCTTGTCGTGTTTTTGATAATTGCCTTCCTGTCCTTTGATGCCTTCGGGCACAAGATATATGCGCATAGACATATCCATTTGGCCTTAGGCGTTATCGCCCTTGCCTTTCTCCTCGCTGTGCCCGGGATCTTTGCCGCCATTCTGACCGCGTTTGAAAATCCTGACAAATGGCAGGCAATAATGAGCGGCGGCCACCGGTTAACGGGCGCATTAGCCGTCCTCTGGTTGCTCAGATATCTGCATGTCCTGGGCGCTGCCGTTGTATTCGGCGCAGGATTCCATTACTTTTTTACCGCAGAGGACGACACGGAAAGGAAGTCCCTTCAAAAATGGTTCGTTGCCGGGATCTTGCTCCAGCTTATCCTCGGGATACTGCTCTATGGAACGCTTCCGGCGAGACCCGGTTATGTTATCATTACTTCTCTCTTTGCCGGTATCGCGGCCGCTTCGATCAGCTTATGGTTCGTCTTTTCCGCTGCCCGCAAAGGCCTTCCACTGAATAGCAAAATGGTATTGCCGGTCTTAATGCTCGTGCTCGTTTCAATGCTCTTAGCAAGACAGTTCCTTCAGGACAGGACCCTTCTTCCCCTCCAGAAACGGCTTGAAGCAAACGCCACAGCCTACGAGAATGAACTCAAGCCTTTTGAACGACAGACGCTGGATGCATACGGGGCGTCTCTGAAGGTGGTCTATGACAGTGGCGAAATAATATACGCCAAAAGTTGCGCCTTCTGCCATGGGGCAAAGGGGGACGGAAAGGGTGTGGAGGCAAAGGGACTTTCCATCCCTCCGGAAGACATAGCAGCCATCAGAACGACCCGGGGGCAGCTCTATGATATTTTGAAGTATGGCGTCCATGGTTCCGCCATGCCTTATTTCATCTTTTTTGACAAGGACAAGCTCGATTCATTGATGGATTACATGGACAGGACGTACCATGTTTTAAGCCCGCCCGAGGCGGTTTTGGTGAGCGTTTCAAAACCTGCGATGGAACAGGCAAACAGTACTTACGGCCAGGCCTGCGCAGGGTGTCACGGGATGGATGGAAAAGGTTCAAAACTTTCGCAGGGCTTTAAGCCCCGGCCTCCCGATTTTACGGTTTACAGTCTCTCTCCCAAGAGGGCCTTTGAGGTAATCTCAAACAGCTATCCCGGCACCATGATGCCGGCCTTCGAAAGCCTGCCGGAAGAGGTCAGATGGGGCTTGGTGAAGATAGTAAATGAGAAAAGAAGGCAATCCCGCGCCTTGGCATCCCCCGGCTCCCGCTTGGGGGTGGAAAGCGCTTCCTCGCGACCGTGAAGAATGAGGCGTCGCGATGGCGGCGGAAACGCTTTTTCCCCTGTGGATCGGCTGGTCGCGTTTCGGTTTGGCTATTGATAGCAATGCTCTCTATGCCTTTGAAGGACCTAAACCGGAAACGAAGAGCCAATGAACAGGGAGCCTGTTTACTGACGGGTCAAGACCAAAAATTTCGTCACACGAGGAGGTTGAAAATGGCAGCTCTTGATTCGGATGCCTTTGTTTTCTTCGGCGCAACCGGCGACCTTGCGTATAAACAGATCTTTCCCGCGCTCCAGGCGATGATCCGGCACGGCCGTCTCGACGTTCCCGTTATCGGTGTGGCGAAGTCAGGCTGGGATTTTAAAAAATTCAAAGAGCACGCCAGGGACAGCCTCAGGAAGCACGGCGGGGTGAATGCAAAGGCCTTTGCGAAGCTTTGCTCGCTGTTGCAGTACATTGACGGCGATTACCATGACGATGCGACCTATGAAATGCTGCGCAAGGCGCTCAGAAATACCAGGCGGCCCCTGCACTACCTGGCGATCCCGCCGAGCATGTTCGCCACCGTGGTCGAAGGACTCGCCAAGTCGCGGTGCGCGCAAAACGCCCGCGTCGTTGTCGAGAAGCCGTTCGGGCGCGACCTCGCTTCGGCCCGGGAGTTGAACAAAACCCTCGCCTCGGTATTTCCGGAGTCGTCGATCTTCCGGATAGATCACTTCCTCGGGAAGGAGGCGATTATGAATATCCTCTATTTCCGCTTCGCCAATTCGTTCCTGGAGCCGATCTGGAACCGCAACAGCGTGGCCAGCGTCCAGATCACGTTGTCCGAGGATTTCGGCGTGGAGGGTCGCGGCGCGTTTTACGAAACCTGCGGCTGTCTGCGCGACGTCATCGAGAACCACCTTTTCCAGATCGTCGCGCTTCTTGCGATGGAACCGCCGGCCTATCGAGACTATGGAGCCCTGCAAAGCGAGAAAAGCAAGGTCTTCCAGGCCATGCGCCCTCTGAAGCCGGAAGACCTGGTGCACGGCCAGTACGCCGGCTATCGAAACGAGCCGGGCGTGGCGAAGCGCTCCGATGTCGAGACTTTTTGCGCAGTGAGGCTTTTCATCGACTCGTGGCGCTGGGAGGGGGTGCCGTGGTACCTGCGCTCCGGCAAGTTTCTGGCTGAAACTGCGGCAGAGGTACTGGTGGAACTGAAGCCGCCGCCGCAGAGGCTGTTCACCGACTCTCTGCCCGCGACCGGGCGGACTAATTATCTGCGTTTTCGTCTCTCCCCCAACTCCGCCATCGCCCTCGCCGCCCGGGTCAAGCGCGCAGGGAAGGAGTTCATCGGCGATCAGCGAGAGCTCTACCTGCTTGAAGAGCAGCCGGAAGAGGAAGCGCCCTACGAACGGCTTCTCGGAGACGCCATGGCCGGCGACGGGGCGCTCTTTACCCGCGAGGACGCGGTTGAGGCGGCCTGGGCAGTGGTCGACCCGGTCCTTCATATCTCCCACCGGGCCCACCACTACAAACGCGGCACCTGGGGGCCGAAAGAGGCTGATGCGCTCATCGCAACGGACGGCGGCTGGCATAACCCAAAGCCTGAGTAAGGGGACGAATGATATCGTCCGGCATAGTTGTTGTGGTTGTCTTTTTTATGTTGAAACGAAAGTAAAAGCCTGGAAGGGCATGAAACAATTCTTGACAGATCCTGCTGGTAAAAAGAAGGGCTGATCGAAAGAGACGGAGGCGGGATTGATATGTCCGTCAGGAGCCCGCCCGATCGATCGGTAAAAAGAGGAAGGGAAAATGTCAGAAAAAGCAAACACGGCGATCAAGCATCCGGGCCTGGGGGCCATTCCCAATGCAAAGGGCGCATCCTTTCGTGTATGGGCGCCCCACGCCGAAAAGGTTTACGTGATCGGAACCTTCAATAAATGGAACGAAACTTCCAACCCTCTGGTCAGCGAGCAGAACGGCTACTGGTCGGCTGACGTGCTGGGAGCAAAAGCGGGAGATGAGTACCGATATATGATCCACACGCCGGTCGATTGGAAGCTCCCTCCTTTCTCTCGTATTGACCCCTATGCCAGAAAAGTAACGAACTCAGCAGGCAACGGAATTATCTACGACCCGCAAGCGTTTCATTGGGGTAAAGATAACTTTACCATGGCCTCGTGGAATGAGCTCGTCATTTACGAGATGCATATCGGCACCTTTCACGTCAAAGAAGAGGGGCATCCGGGCACGTTTGCCAGCGCCATCGAAAAATTACCTTACCTTAAAGAACTGGGCATCAATGCCATCGAAGTGATGCCGATTATGGAGTTTTCAGGCGATTTTTCGTGGGGGTACAATCCGGACCATCCTTTTGCCGTCGAAGGCGTTTACGGCGGACCGGATGCCTTTAAGCTCTTTGTTAAAGCGGCCCACGAGCAAGGCATCGCTGTCATCGTAGACGTCGTTTACAACCACTTTGGTCCGGACAATCTTGACTTGTGGCGATTTGACGGTTGGAGCGAAAATGCGAAAGGGGGAATTTACTTTTACAATGACCGCCGCTCGCAAACACCATGGGGCGAGACGCGTCCGGATTACGGCCGGGGGAAAGTGCGCCAATACCTGCGCGATAACGCTTTGATGTGGCTCGAAGAGTACCACGCCGACGGCCTGCGCTGGGACATGATCAGCTATATCAAAAGCATCGATGGGAATGGCAGCAATCCGGCGAATGACATCCCTGACGGCTGGAGCTTGATGCAGTGGATCAATGTGGAGATCCAGCAACTGTTCCCCGGCAAGATCCGCATCGCAGAAGGGATGCATAAGAACGCCTGGGTTACCAAGGACGTGGGAGCGGGCGGCGCGGGCTTCCATGCACAATGGGCCGCCGGATTTGTTCACTCCGTTCGCCGGGCCGTCATTGCCCGTGATGATGCCTCCCGCGATCTGGGGGCGGTCAGCAGAGCCATCGAGCACCGCTACGATTCAGACGCTTTCAAGCGGGTCATTTATACGGAGTCGCACGACGAGGTTGCCAATGGCCGGGAACGCGTGCCCGAGGAGATCTGGCCGGGAAACGTGGACAGCTGGTTTTCCAAGAAACGCTCCACCCTGGGCGGCGCTCTTGTTCTTACGTCGCCCGGTATCCCGATGATCTTTGAGGGGCAGGAGTTGCTGGAAGATCGCTGGTTCCAGGATAAGGTCCCGATCGACTGGTCCCGGGCTAAGGACGAGCATGGCATTCTCGGAATGTACCGGGACCTGATCGCCCTGCGGCGCAATCTATCGGGTGTGACGCGGGGGTTGTGCGGGCAAAATATCCATCTCTACCATTTTGACGATGGGGCCAAGATCATCGCTTTCCATCGCTGGGACAAACAAGGCCCGAAGGACAGCGTCGTGGTGGCGGTGAATATGGCGAATCAGGGCCGCGACAATTATGCAATCGGTTTTCCGCGGGCCGGACTGTGGAAAACGCGCTTTAACAGCGACTCATATAAGTACGACCCGAAATTTGCCAATCATACCACCCCTGATGTAGATGCGCACGGACAAGGAACAGCCGGGCTGCCCTGCTCCGGTGAAATCGGCATCGGCCCGTACACGGTGGTAATTTTCTCGCAGGATAAGTAGAACTTGTTCCCGTGAGTTGCATGAGGGAAGTAGCGGAGAGAGGACGGAACGAAAATGAAAAAGAGCATACATGATGAAATTGCAAAAGTTGCGTACGAACTTTATGAAAAAGGAGGCAAAGTTCCCGGGAATGAATTAAAGAATTGGTTCGAGGCGGAAAATAGTGTGATGGAAAAGCATGAGAGACATGCAAGCGAAATGGAGAAAAGAGTTGATGCTGTCAAGAAACCCCCGGAGGGGCATAGGCGTACCGTTAAAAAAGAAGGGTTCTACAAAAAGGGTTGAGCGGCGCTCATGAGAAAACGCATCATTGGCATTGAAACAGTTGGCAGGATGACTGATCGTCAGAGTGCGGCAAAAGTCCGGAAGCGGTCCGGCCGCTCAATTCATGCAACCCCTCCTTGCCAGGTGAAGGTTAGGTT
>DAIDTZ010000305.1 GCA_027456925.1 Nitrospirota bacterium | reverse complement strand
CTGAACCACGCACTGCGCCGCCTCGTCGCATTTTCCACAGTTCCGGCACGGCCGAAGAGCGAGGGTGTCGAGATTGTACGTCGTCACTTCGCTCCCCTGGTCCTTCACGCCCCTGATCGCCTCGGCGAGAAGGATTTCCGTGTTGCCTCCCCTCCTCGGGCTTCCGTTAAAAGCAATGACTTTCATAGTTCTCCCTTGAGCATTTACAAATATTTTCGCACCTGTTGTTCAAAATCAGCCCAATCGACAAACTGGATCGTCTGCAGCCCCTGACCCCGTGCGCGCTCAATATGGTTGCGGTTGTCGTCGATAAACAGCGTCTCCTCGGGCGCTACCCGGAGCGCCGAGCAAACATCAACGAACACCGATGCGTCACGTTTGCTCTTGTGGATCCAATAGGAATTAAAGATCCGGTCAAAATTACCGAACAGCGACGTCTGCTCATTGATCTCGTCGAGCCAGTTCGTCTGGTCGCTCAGCATTGCAACGAAGATGCCGCGGGTCCGCAGCATGTCCGCGCAGGACAGGACCCCGGGCCGGATCACAAACCTGTCCAGGATCTCCCGCTTGAGCGATTCGTCGTCTCCTGTTATGCCGGTCCTGCTTCTGACGGCATTCCAAAAAGCAGCCTCGCTTTCCTTGCCGATAAGATATCCCGTCTCGTAGATGAGAGCATCGACAGCGGCATAGAATTTTTTCGGGTCAAGCCCGTTCTTTGTTCCGATGGCATAGAGCCCTTCCAGAAATCCCTCTTCGGCAATCACTCCGCCGAAATCAAAGAGCGCCGCCTTGATTACATTCCTCATTCTTCCCCTCTCATTCGCGGCAGCGTCCAGGCGGCAAATCAGAACAAATCAGCACTAAAAGCATAGTCATAAAATAACACACTTGGGAGAGGACTGCAAAAAAAACTTGACTATCTTCTCCGAGTCTGTATAATTTCGACCCTGAGTGCAAGAATGCCCGCACATACCTGGGACAGCCTCATGCAAAACACAACTGATCCGGCTTTCTATTGGGTGGGGCTCAGCAGCATTCCCGGAGTGGGAAGAGCGACCTTCAGGAAACTCGTCAAACAGTTCGGGTCTCCGGAGCAGGCGCTCAACGCCTCGCGGAAGGACTTGCTGGCCGTAGCAGGGGTTTCGCGCAAAGTCGTCGAAGCGATGGATTCCTTTGCCTGGCGCGAACAGGCGGAACGGGAACTCGACAAGGCGTCCGACGCCGGAGTTTCCCTCATCACCGCGGACAGCAGCGAGTACCCCGGCTGTCTGAAAAATATTCCCGATCCCCCGCTCTACCTGTATGTGAAAGGAGCGCTGAAACCCGGGGACGAGCGAGCGGTGGCGATCGTCGGCACGCGCAAGCCCACGCATTACGGCACCTCGGTAACGCACCGTCTTGCCAGCGAGCTCGCCTTTGCCGGGTTCACCGTCGTAAGCGGCATGGCACGGGGCATCGACACGCAGGCCCACAGCGGGGCACTTGCGGCAAAGGGAAGGACCATCGCGGTGCTTGGATGCGGCATCGATGTGGCTTATCCGCCTGAGAACCGGGAATTGATGGAGAGAATCAGCTCCTGCGGCGCGGTGGTCACGGAAAATCCTTTTGGCACCAAACCGGAAGCGGGGTATTTCCCGGCCCGCAACAGGGTCATCAGCGGGCTCGCTCTCGGGACCGTGATCATCGAAGCATCAAACGACAGCGGTTCCCTCATCACGGCCCGGTATTCCCTCGAACAGAACAGAAAGCTCTTTGCCGTGCCGGGGAACATCGGATCGCCGACCAGCCGGGGAACAAACAGCCTCATCAAAGGAGGCGCGCTCCTGGTGGAACGCACCGAAGACATTCTGAGCGCGCTCGGAACGCAACAGCGCGGAAGGGTGCCGGGAGCGACGACCCGGCCCTTGCCGGCGCTTACACCGGAAGAAGAAATCGTGTTGAAGTGCGTTACCACTGAACCGAAACATATAGATGTGATAATGGCTGAAAGTCGGACTTCACCGGGCAAACTGAGCGGGGTCCTTGTCAAGCTCGAATTAAAAGGACTTGCAAAACAACTTGCAGGGAAGTATTTTGTAAGGGAAAATTGAGTGGAGCCCCCTCCGGCAGAAGCCGGGGGATTGCAAGTCGCGGGATTCACGCATTAGCACAACAGGACGCATGGAGGTTTTTTTGGACGATCGGATGATGCACTTGTTCTCGCTCATCGCGGACCAGGTGCAGAATAAACAGGAACTGTTCGACGAAGAAGGAAAGATCATGCAGGCGCTTTTGAACGACGGATACCGGCTTCATGAGGCGGACGCCGCGCTCATGCTGATGCAGACGCTCGTACAGAAGCAGTCGGAAGAGTCCCTCGCTGCAGCCCCGCCTTTGTCCCGCGCCGGGTTGCGGGCGATGAACCGCGAAGAGCGAGAGCGTTTCACGGTTGACGCTTTCGGATTTGTCACGAAGCTCACGCACCTCGGCATCATCTCGGAAGACCAGCGCGAAGAGCTGCTGGACCGGGCCATGACGGTTTACACGGAACGGGTCGAACTGGATCATATCAAGTCGTTGATAGCCTTTACCCTCTTTGTGCCTCATCATGAACGGGCTGCGAACGACAGGACCGTTATTCGCCAGATAAAGAAGACAAGCTGGAATTAACGCTCGTGTGAGAAAAAAGGTTTGGCAATTATGAAATCGCTCGTCATAGTTGAGTCTCCTGCAAAGGCAAAGACCATTGCCAAATATCTTGGCAAGGATTACACGGTCAAGGCCTCGGTAGGCCACGTCATGGACCTGCCCAAGAGCAAGCTCGGCGTGGACATCGAGAATAATTTCGAGCCGAAATACATTCAGATCAAAGGCAAAGGCCCTGTCGTCAAAGAGCTCAAAGCCGCGGCAAAAAAAGCCGACCGCATCCTGCTCGCAACCGACCCGGACCGCGAGGGCGAGGCCATTGCATTCCACGTCGCCGAGGTCCTTGCCGGAAGCGCCAAAACCACGGAATTCTACCGGGTCCTCTTCAACGAGATCACCAAAAAAGCGATCCTCTTGGCCATCGAGCATCCCGGCAAGATCGACATAAACAAGGTTGACGCGCAGCAGGCGCGCCGCGTCCTCGACCGTCTCGTGGGCTACCAGATCAGCCCCATCCTCTGGAAAAAGGTGCGTCGCGGACTTTCGGCGGGGCGGGTCCAGTCCGTGGCCCTGCGGTTGATCTGCGAGCGGGAAGAAGAAATCAAGGCCTTCGTGCCCGAGGAGTTCTGGTCGCTCACCGCGCTTTTGGAAGGCAAGCTGCCGCCGCAGTTCGAGGCCAAGCTTCTGAAGAAAGACGAAGAGAAGCTCAAGGTCAAGAACAACGACGAAGTGCAAAAGATCCTCGCTGATCTCAAAGGCGCAACCTACACCGTTACGAAGGTCGAAAAAAAGGAACGGCGCAGGAACCCCGTGCCCCCCTTCACCACAAGCAAACTCCAGCAGGAAGGCGGCCGGAAGCTCGGCTTCACGTCCAAGAGGACCATGGGCATTGCCCAGTCTCTCTATGAAGGCGTGGATGTGGGCAAGGAAGGCACCGTCGGCCTTATCACCTACATGAGGACCGACTCGACCCGGGTGGGCAAGGAAGCGCAGGATGAGGCGCGGGAGTTCATCGCAGGCAAATACGGCAAAGACTATGTGCCGGAAAAGCCGCCCGTCTACGCCAGCGCCAAATCCGCCCAGGAAGCCCATGAAGCGGTCCGGCCCACGTCGGTGCTTCGCGAGCCCGACGCTATCAAACAATACCTCGAACCCGATCAGTACAAACTCTACAAGCTCATCTGGAACAGGTTCGTGGCGAGTCAGATGAACCCCGCAATCATCGACCAGACCTCGGTGGACGTCAAGGCGGTAGAGTACACGTTCCGGGCGACGGGCTCGATCGTAAAGTTCCCGGGGTTTATGGCGGTCTATATGGAAGAAAAATCCGAAGACCAGGCGCCGACGGAGGAAGAAAACGGAGAAGCTGTTTTGCCGCCTCTGTCCGAAGGAGAGGTCCTCAATCTCGTAAAGCTCGACCCGAAACAGCACTTCACCCAGCCGCCTCCCCGCTTTTCCGAGGCCTTGCTCGTTAAGACCCTTGAAGAAAAAGGCATTGGCAGGCCAAGCACCTATGCCGCTATCATCTCGACGATTCAGGAACGTGACTACGTGAATAAGGTGGAAAACAAGTTCCGCCCCACGGAACTCGGCGTACTCGTGAACGATCTGCTCGTAAGCCACTTTCCGGTCATCCTGGACGTGGCCTTCACCGCCAAAATGGAGGAAGAACTCGACAAGATTGAAGAAGGCCAGATGCCCTGGGTCGAGGCGGTGCGGGAATTTTACAAACCCTTCAGCGAAAGCCTCGAAAAAGCTCAGGCGGAGATGAAGGACTTCAAGGCCGAGTTGGTCCCCACGGACATTTCCTGCGAAAAATGCGGCAAGCCAATGGTGGTCAAGTGGGGCAGGAACGGCCAGTTCCTGGCCTGCAGCGGTTATCCCGACTGCAAGACGACAAAACCCTTTGTCCGCAACGAAAACGGAGTCGTTGAAGCCGCACCGGAAGAAACCACGGATGAAAAATGTCCCAAGTGCGGTTCACCCATGATGATCAAACGGGGACGGTTCGGAAAGTTCCTCGCCTGCTCCCGCTACCCGGAGTGCAAATATACCCAGGGCATGTCCACGGGCGTGCTCTGCCCCGAAGACGGCGGCAAACTCGTGGAGCGGCGCTCACGGTTCGGGAAGATGTTCTACTCCTGCGCCAACTACCCCGACTGCAAGTTCGCCATCTGGAACAAGCCCCTGCCCCGCCCGTGCCCGAAGTGCGGGGCCCCGTTTCTTGTGGAAAAATACTCGAAAAAGACCGGCGTCACCATCGGATGCATGAAGAAAGAATGCGATTATAAGGAAGAACCAACGCCGGAGGCCGTTTCACAGAGTGCAGAGAGCAAAGGGCAAAGTTAAACGACAGCGAGACAGCATCTGCCTGTTATCTTACGCTCTATGCCCCATGCGCTATGCGCTCTCATGCGCTTCACGCTCTCCCCTTGCAAATTCCTTCCCCTTACGCTAAAGTAATTCCATGCAGAAGCATATTTTTGCTTTCCTCAGCTACCTGAAACGCGAACGAAATGTCTCCCCCCATACTGAACGGAGCTATCTTTCCGACCTGGAACAGTTCTTCGAATTTCTCGGCGCCAAAGACGTGACCGAAGTCGATCACCAAACGCTGCGGCAGTTCATGGCCCTTCTGATGAAGGATGATATAAAAAAATCCTCCGTTGCGCGCAAACTTTCCGCCATCAGGTCGTTCTTTAAATATTTAAACCGCGAGGGGACCCTTACGGGCAACCCCGCAAAACTCGTCAGCACGCCGCGCCAAGAGAAACGGCTTCCCGCTGTGCTGACTGCCGATGACGCACAACGGCTCATGGAGGTCCCCGCTGCCACCGCGGGCGACAACCACGACACCGTACTCAGGGATCGGGCTGTACTCGAGACCCTGTACTCTACCGGCATCCGGGCAAGCGAACTCATCGGCATGAACCGGGATGATATCGATTGGAATGACCGGCTTGCCCGCATCAGGGGCAAGGGCCGCAAAGAACGTGTTGTGCCCATCGGTCATAAGGCGCTCGCTGTGCTGGAGACCTATCTGAATGGAAAGTCAAAAAACACGGATCACACTGCGGTCTTTACCGGACCGACAGGAAAACGCTTGACAGTGCGCACGGTTCAGCGTATTTTAGAAAATTATAGAAAAAAACTGGGGCTTACGCAGAAAGCGAGCCCGCACACGCTGCGCCACAGCTTTGCGACGCATTTGCTCGAGTCCGGAGCGGACCTTCGGGCGATCCAAGAGCTGCTGGGGCATGCAAGCCTCTCGACTACACAACGGTATACGCATCTTAATCTCGACTCGCTCATGGAAACCTATGACAAAGCCCATCCAAGGGCGAGGAAAAAAACAGAACACAGATGACAGACTTTCAGAAGACAGACTCCTTTTTTCTGTCCTCTGCCCGCTGTCTTCCGACTTCTGGATTTTGGAGGCATCATGAGTGAAATTGCGCCGATACACGGAACGACGATCCTTGCCGTGCGGCGGGACGGCAAGACCGCAATTGCCGGTGACGGCCAGGTGACGGTCGGCGCCACGGTGATGAAGCATAATGCGAAAAAAGTGCGTAAGATGTTCAATGACAAGGTCCTCGCGGGTTTTGCGGGAGCGACAGCAGACGCATTTACCCTTTTCGAAAAATTCGAAGCCAAGCTTGAACAATATCACGGCAATCTTACCCGCGCAGCAGTTGAACTGGCCAAGGACTGGAGAACGGACAGGGTTCTTCGGCGTCTCGAAGCCTTGATGATCGTCGCTGACAGCGAACGGTCTTTTATCCTCTCGGGGAACGGCGACGTGATCGAGCCGGAACAGGGCATCCTGGCCATAGGCTCCGGCGGTCCCTATGCGCTCGCTGCGGCACAGGCGCTCATGAAACACACTCCCCTGGACGCCCGCAGCATCGTGGAAGAATCCCTGAAGATCGCCGGGGATATCTGCATCTACACGAATAAAGAGATAACGATAGAAGAACTTTGACAACAGGGTCAAGGGTCCGGTAGCAGGGTCAGGAAAATATTAGACACCGCCATCCCCGGGTTCTTGCCTCGCTTCATACCATTGATCCAGGACCCTTGCCCCTGGACCCCATCACTTTCGGAGGTTTTTTTGAAAAATTCGCTGACACCACGACAGGTTGTCGAAGAACTGGACAAGTTTATCATCGGCCAGCATAAGGCAAAACGGGCAGTCGCCATCGCTCTCAGGAACCGGTGGAGACGCCAGCGTTTAAGCGAAGAATTGCGCGACGAAGTAATGCCGAAGAACATCATCATGATCGGCCCCACGGGCGTGGGCAAAACCGAGATCGCCCGACGGCTCGCAAAGCTCGTCCAGGCGCCCTTCCTCAAGATCGAGGCTTCGAAGTTCACCGAAGTCGGCTACGTGGGACGGGACGTCGATTCCATTATCCGCGACATGACCGAGATCGGCATCAACATGGTCAAGAACGAAATGGCCGAGATGGTGCGGGAAAAAGCGGAGGCGCTGGCCGAGGAACGGCTGCTCGAGCTCTTGTTGCCGCCGCTTCGGACCTCGCCGGGGCTGGACGCCCCGACCTCGGAGCAGCAGGAACAGCATTCGACAACGCGGGAAAAACTCAGACAGCAGCTCCGCGACGGGAAGCTCGACAACAGGACCGTCGAGCTCGAAACAAAGGAAAAAGTCATGCCCTTCGGCATCGTCTCGAACGTCGGCATGGAAGAGATCGAAATGAACCTGAAGGAGATGCTCGGCGGCCTGCTTCCGGAGAAAACGAAGCGGCGCAAGGTGAAGGTGCCTGACGGCTTGCGGCTTTTGGTGCAGGAAGAAGCTTCGAAACTCATCGACATGGAGAAAGTGACCCGTGAGGCGCTCGAACGCGTGGAGCAATCGGGTATCGTGTTTCTGGACGAGATCGACAAGATCGCAGGCCGCGAATCGCACGGCCCGGACGTTTCCCGCGAGGGCGTCCAACGGGACCTTTTGCCGATCGTGGAGGGCTCGACGATATCGACCAAATACGGACCGGTCAAAACCGACCATATCCTGTTCGTGGCAGCCGGTGCGTTCCATGTGTCCAAACCGTCCGACCTGATCCCCGAACTCCAGGGCAGGTTTCCCATCCGGGTGGAACTCGACTCCCTCGGGAAGGCCGAGTTCATCCGCATTCTGACTGAGCCGCAGAACGCTCTTATCAAACAGCAAGTAGCGCTTCTGGCCACCGAGGAAATCGAGCTCAACTTTTCGGACGACGCAATCGAGGAAATCGCCGGCATCGCAGCACAAGTAAATGAGCGGACCGAAAACATCGGAGCGCGAAGGCTGCATACTATCATGGAGCGGCTGCTGGACGAGATCTCCTTCGATGCACCGGACAAAAAGGGGACAAAGGTTTCGATCAACGCCGCATACGTCCAGGAGCGATTGGCCGAAGTGCTGAAGAGCGAGGACCTGAGCAGGTACATTCTATAGAGCAAGCACGAATATTGAAATAACAAAGCACAAATAAACTTCAAGTTCAAACGGTTAAAATGTTTGAAATTTGCATCTTTGGTATTTTGGATTTATTTGATATTTGGGATTTGTAGTTTGAAATTTTTACACGGAGTTTGCATGCAAAAACTGATTTAAAAAGCAAAAACACTTATCGAGGCAATGCCGTACATCCAGACGTTCCGGGGCAAAACCTTCGTGATCAAATACGGCGGAAATGCCATGATCGACGAGGGTTTGAAACAGGGTTTTGCCCAGGACGTAGTGCTCATGCGCTACATCGGGATCAATCCGGTCATCGTTCACGGCGGAGGTCCGCAGATCGGCAAGACCATGGAGCGGATGGGCAAGAAACCGACGTTCGTGTCCGGCCAGCGGGTAACCGACGAGGAGACCATGGAAATTGTGGAAATGGTGCTCGGCGGCAAGGTGAACAAGGAGATCGTGAACCTTATCAATCAAGCCGGCGGCAAGGCAGTGGGCTTGACCGGCAAAGACGGTGGTCTCATCCAGGCCAGGAAACTCAAGGTTGCCAAAAAATCCGAGGAAACCGGCGAAACGGAGATTATCGACATTGGACTCGTGGGTGAGGTGAGCGAGGTCAGGCCCGGAGCGCTCCACGCACTGGATCAGGGCGGTTTTATCCCGGTCATCGCTCCCGTCGGCGTCGGGGCAACCGGAGAAACGTACAACATCAATGCCGATCTCGTAGCCGGAGCAATCGCAGGAGCGTTAAAAGCGGAGAAGCTCATTTTGCTTACAGACCAGGCGGGTATTCTCGATAAGGACAAGAACCTTATTCCAACGCTGGATAAGAAAAAGGTGGAGACCTTGATCAAAGCCGGTACGATTGCTGGCGGCATGCTGCCCAAGACCAGATCCTGCTTTGAGGCCCTCGATGCCGGCTGCGTGAAGGTGCACATTATCGATGGTCGTGTCCCCCATGCTCTGCTGCTCGAAATCTTCACCAAAGAAGGCATCGGCACGGAAATCATGCTGTAAGGGTCAGGAAATACCGTGAAACCTGCAGGCGCGCCGATCGACCCAAATTGACAACAGAAAATCCAAGGTGTATTATGTTGTCCATGATCAGGCTGTATGCGTTTCAACAACCAGCGAAGACGGAGCAGACCGCAAAGCTTCCTTTCGTGCCGTTTATCGCAGTCCTCGTACTCTTCGTGATCGGGATATCCTTCGGCAACACCGCCTCGGCCGCAGAGCCGGCGGGGTTCTATTTGATCGGAACGATCGTGAGTAAAGAGTTTACCGGGGCGGTAATCAAGGACGGGACAGGCCTGCAGACTTTTTTCCGGCTATACGATGCCTTGCCGGACGGGTCAAAGATCGTCCGCGTACAAGACGACAGTATTTCACTCAAAGGGACTGATGGATCGCTTTATGATATGTTTATTGCCCATGAGAGGACGGCGGGGTCTGCCGGCCCGCAGCAGGCAAGCGCCGGTTCCCCGGTAAACATCAACCCCGCGCCGACGGCAACCGCACTGACCTCCCCCGCTCACCTGGGTGCTGGATACGCTCAAAGGCTGCGTCAACAACGACACCGACGATTTTCATCAGAATCTGACGACGAATAGCATAATAATAATGGAAGAGCATCCCTTTTCTCGTGAGCGACATCGCCGGAGATTTGCAACACGAATACCTTGTCGGCCAGTCCCAGAATATTGCGTGGCCTTAATAGGCCGCTCTTACGACATTTCCAAAATGGCCCAGGGGGGGTACGGATTACCCGGAGATTCCCGCAGAGGTATCAGCTCAGCCGTACTGACTTGACTGGTCACTACTTTGCCCTGCAAACAAACCTAAAAAAAGAGGATGGCAATTGCCATCCTCTTTTTGTTTACCGGATATCCGGAGGAATCAGGGGAAGCTATGACAGGAAGAGCAACTCGGGCCGCTGCCGGCCACGCCTTCAAGATGACCGCCGTGACAGTTGATATTAGCACACGCACCCGTGCTGTTCGCCACAACATAAAGTCCGTGTTTTGTCAGAATTGATCCGGCCCAGTCAATGGGATGCACTGAGGTGGGGCTGCCCAAGTGACAGCTCGTGCAGGATGGTCCGCTGCCGGCAACACCGGTCAGAGCCGTTCCATGGCAATTTGCATTGGAGCAGGCGGTTGTCCCGTTCGCAACGGCATAGGGGGCGTGAAACGTGCCGGTATTCTGACTCCAGGCTGAGGGATGGACGGCTACAGGCCCCCCCAGATGGCAACTGGTACAGGACGGACCGCTGTCTGCAACGCCGGTGAGCCCGGTTCCATGACAATACATGTTCGAACAAGCCGCAGTGCCCTTTGAAGCCGCGTATGGCGCATGATACGTCCCGGTGTTCTGACTCCATGCCGCCGGATGAACGGCGTCAACGCCTCCGAGATGACACAGGGTGCAGGACACACCGGAAACTCCCCCGGCGTAATCGCTCCCGTGGCATTCAGCGCAGACAGTCTTGTCTGCCTTAGCGGCAGCCATATGGCCCGCGGGAAGCCACCCGGCCGGATGCTGGTCGCCATCGAACACCGCTTTATCGTTCTTCTCGCTGCCGCACCCCGCCAGTACCAATAAGCCAACGATAAGAAAACCGATTATCATGTTTTTATTTACCGATGACATGTGAGACACCTCTCGTTATTCGATCGGCCGTGACATTTCATACATGAAGCCGGGTTGATTCGACCGTCGATCTTGTGCTGATTCAGATAATCACCCCGGTGAGGCAAGGTCCGTTCCGGGGAATCCTTGTACTTGTCGCTCGGCTTCAGCTCCTCTTTGTGAGCGTGACAATCGGAGCAGAACGACTCTTTATGGCAGGCTTTGCAGGTCCCGCTCTGCTGCTCGGCGTAAAACTGGTGTCGTGCCGACCAGTCGCTGGTATGGTCCAGAGCGGCCCGCCAGTCAGTGTGGCAGTCGCTGCATTTCGGGAACCCCGTCACTTCAATGGGATGTTGCGCGGCGATACTGGACGTATGGGCGCAGGCGTACAGGCCGAAGAGCAGTGCAAACCCTGCCAGCAAAATTATCTTTGTCTTTATCATGTTCATGTTAAGCCCCTCCTTTGGCGCCGAAACGGTAGAGAAGCTTGACAAAGCCCCGGACATCTCTGTTGAAATCGGGGTTATGGGAATACTCGACGTCGGCGCCCAGTTTCCACGCTTCCGCGAGATCATACTGGGCCGCGAGCGATCCGGAATAGGAATCTTTCACGCCGAAGATAGGGGCGTCGTAGGCGACGTCCAGGATGTCCGCGGTGAGATCGAACTTGCCGAGCTTTTTGTAGCCGTAGACCCGATATTCGTTATACTTTAAATTGTTCGCATACCCCGCCATGCGGTGATAGCCGATGCCCACGCCGCCCGACTCGAGATCGGAATACTTGATCATGCCGCCGTAATAATTGGCGGCGCCTGCAATGGAATAACCAAAATTTTTATAATCAGCTATGATACTCACGTTGTCCGTTGCCTGGTACGTTGCTGTTTCTCCGAGAATACGGACTTTTTCATCATCGAGGATTTGTCCGTTGTTTAATACGGAAAGAGCGCTTGTGGTGGCACGGAAGAAGTAATCGTCATAGTTGATCCACGAGGCCGTGGTATCAAACCTCAGGTTTGAGAAGGGCCCCAGCATCAGGACATAGGTATGTTCCATCCATCCCTTGGTGATGTCGTTGTAGCTCGACCTGCCGGTGATGTCCACATTGTCCATGAGATGCGCCCAGATATCGATGCCTTCTTCCTTGCGATAGTCCTGGCTGTTTTTTTCTTCCTTCAGCGCCGATATTCCTATCTTGTACGAATCGCCTCCCTGGCTCAGGCGCCCGCCGTAAATCACATTATCGCCGGGCATGTTGATGTTGGTCTCGACGTGAGTGCCGCCGACCGCCGACACTCCGAAACCGGCCTTCAGGTCGGTGCGCGCGTAGAGGCCGTCCACCCGCTCAGCTGCCACACCATCGAACACCATTACCCGGCCCAGGTTAATGACCGTGTTGTCGGTTTTGC
>DAIDTZ010000304.1 GCA_027456925.1 Nitrospirota bacterium | reverse complement strand
CAGAAAAAGATCAACCGACGCTGAACGTTTTTTATGGAAACACCTTCGTTCAAAACAAGTTGAAGGACTCAAGTTTAGGAGACAAGAACCAATCGGCAATTACATTGTGGACTTTGTATGTTATGAGAAGGCAGTAATTGTTGAAGTAGACGGAGGTCAGCATGCAGAATTTATTGATTCAGATCGGGATACTTGGCTGAGGTCTCAAGGATTCAAGGTTATAAGATTCTGGAATCATGATGTGCTTACAAAAGTTGAAGGGGTTTTGGAAATGATCCGAAGAAATTGCTCTCAGGAATCACCCTCCCCCTCGTTAGATGCATCGCATCGAACGGGGCAGGCACCCATGCTAACTCCCATCAAGGGAGGGGCTAGAGCGTGATCCTTCTCTGGCTCATCATCATACCGCTCATCGGCGGGCTTGCAGCCTGGGCCGTGGACCGCAAAGACAGCGCGGCCGCCCGGTGGATTTCGCTTGCCGCGCTCGCGCTCGATGCGATCGTGCTGGCACTATTCTGGTCCGATTCTTCGACACGGTTCGATCTCAGCCGCGGCGCGTGGCTTGTTGAACTGAACAGGCCCTGGATCCCCCAGCTCGGCATCAGTTTTCACCTTGCCATGGACGGCTTAAGCCTCGTGCTCGTTGCGCTTACGCTCTTTCTCGGGATCATCTCCGTGGTCTGTTCCTGGACCGAAATCCGGGAACGCGCAGGGTTCTTCCACCTGAACCTCCTCTGGATCCTTGCCGGCATCCTCGGCGTGTTCCTCTCTCTGGACCTGTTCCTGTTCTACTTCTTCTGGGAGCTCATGCTCGTGCCCATGTACTTTCTCATCAGCATCTGGGGCCACGAGAACCGCGTGTACGCCTCGCTCAAGTTCTTCATCTTTACCCAGGCCGGCGGCCTCCTGATGCTGCTGTCGATCCTGGCTCTCTACTTTTTCCACGGCAAAGAGACGGGCATATACACCTTTGACTATGCGCTGCTCCTGGGAACGAAGCTGCCGCCCTTCGCCGCGTTCTGGATCATGCTCGGCTTTCTCATCGCCTTCATCGTCAAGCTGCCGGTGGTGCCCTTCCATCCCTGGCTTCCCGACGCGCACACCGAAGCGCCCACAGCCGGAAGCGTGATCCTTGCAGGCCTGCTGCTCAAGACCGGGGCCTATGGACTTTTGCGGTTTGTCCTTCCGCTCTTCCCGGACGCCGTGGCCCAGGTGAGCCAGACCATGCTGGTCCTGTCCGTGATCGGCATCATCTACGGCGCAGTGCTTGCCTTCGGCCAAAGCGAACTGAAACGTCTCGTGGCCTACACCAGCATAAGCCATATGGGCTTCGTGCTTCTCGGTATTTTCGCAGGCAGCCGCATCGCGCTCTCGGGCGCAGTCATGCAGATCGTGGCCCACGGAGTCAGCACCGGCGCTCTCTTTATCATCGTAGGCATGATCCAGGAGCGCATCCACACGCGCGATATGGGGCAGATGGGGGGATTCTGGTCCGCGGTGCCGCGCCTCTCCGGCATCGGGCTCGTCTTTGCCCTGGCCTCGCTCGGTCTGCCGGGCTTCGGCAATTTCGTTGCCGAGTTCATGGTGTTGCTCGGCTCATACGGGATGCATCCCGCCATAACTGTCCTCGCCGCAAGCGGTCTCGTCCTTTCCGCGATCTACTCGCTCTGGATCGTGCAGCAGGTGTTCCACGGAGAAAAAAAGGAAGGTCTTCACCTGGCGGACCTGACGATGCGCGAAACCTCCATGATGGCGGCCATGATCATCGTGATCTTCTGGATCGGCATGTTCCCCCGCCCGCTTTTGAGCACAGCCTATCCCGCGCTCCTCTCTCCGGGACATGGCCAGGCGCAGGAACAGCCGGTTGGGGCGACAGGAGGCGAACATGAACAGCACTGATCTGATCGCCCTTTTGCCGTACCTTACGCTGGCAGCGACATCAATCGTCGTCATGCTCGCGATCGCCTTTTATCGCAATCACAAACTGACGGTGTTCCTTACGCTCGCGGGGTTCGTGTTTTCCGCCGCAAGCATGGGGTATGCGTCCGGCGTCCTTCCCAGGGAAGTTACGTCGCTCTTTATCATCGACCGTTACGCTTTCTTCTATCTCGGGCTTGTTCTCCTGGCGGGCTTCGTTGTGGCGGCCATCTCGTTCTCCTATCTTGAAAAACACCCGGGTCACAGCGAAGAGTTTTATCTGCTCCTGCTTTTTGCCACGCTCGGCTGCACCGTGCTCGCCGCTGCGACGCATTTTGCCTCCTTCTTCCTCGGCATCGAGCTCCTGAGCGTTTCGCTCTATGCCCTGGCCGCCTATCTGCGCCACAGCAACAAGAGCATCGAGGCCGGAGTCAAGTACCTGATCCTCGCCGCGGTGTCCTCGGCATTCATTCTCTTCGGCATGGCGCTCGTGTATGCCGAGGCGGGAAGCATGTCCTTTAGCGTGATTGCTTCACGGGCAGCGGGCCCGGAAGTTCACCACCTGCCCTTTCTTGCCGGCATCGTCATGATCATCGTCGGGCTCGGGTTCAAGCTTGCCGTCGTCCCCTTTCACCTGTGGACCCCCGATGTGTATGAAGGAGCGCCCGCTCCGGTAACGGCCCTGATCGCCACCATGTCCAAAGGCGCGGTGTTTGCGCTCGTGCTGCGCTATTTCACGAGGATCGACATCCATCAGCATGCGTCGCTTCTCGCGGTCATCACGGTCATAGCCGTCTTATCCATGTTTGCGGGCAACTTCCTGGCCCTGCTCCAGACAAACGTGAAACGCGTTCTGGCGTACTCGTCGATCTCCCATCTCGGCTATCTGCTCGTAACCGTCCTGGCAAGCGGCGTCCTTGCCCAGGCCGCCGCGGCGTTCTATCTCACCGCCTACTTCATAACGACCCTCGGCGCGTTCGGCGTCGTCACCATGCTTTCCGACGGGACCAGGGACGCAGACAGCATGGATGATTACCGGGGGCTCGTCTGGAAACGGCCATGGGTCGCCGGAGTATTCACGGCCATGCTGTTCTCTTTGGCCGGCATTCCCCTGACCGCGGGCTTCGTGGGCAAGTTTTACGTTGTTGCAGCCGGCGTGGGCTCGGCGCTTTGGATGGTCATCGTTGTCCTGGCCATCAACAGCGTCATCGGCCTGTTTTATTATCTTCGCATCATTGTCGTGCTCTTTACGCGGACCGGGGACGAAAGCCCGGCATTGCAGCGGACTTCCCGCAGCGGAAGCCTGGTCCTCGCGGTTCTCACGATCCTTTTGGTCTTGCTCGGCACCTACCCGGGACCGTTGCTTGATATAATTAAAGAAACAGTGCTGTTCTGAAACCAGAACGACTAAAGTGATGGTCTCGTGGAGTTTTTTTGTTAATGCATCGTGTTCCAGCTGTTCGTTTTTTCTCTCGCGTCACGTAGTTTGGTCCCGTCCGATCATGAATGGAGGTCCTTATGAATAATCTTGAAGCTATCGCAAAACGTATCCGCTACTTCAGTCTCGTCATGTCTACCGCGGCGGGATCGGGACATCCCTCCTCTTCCTTGTCAGCCGCCGACCTGATGACCGGTCTGGTCTTCGGCGGCACGTTCAAATATGACCTGGCAAATCCCAACCATCCGAACAACGACAGGCTGATCTTCTCCAAGGGCCACGCGTCTCCCCTGTTCTACTCGATCTGGGCCGCTGCCGGTAAAGTCACTGAACAGGAACTGCTCCAGTTCAGGAAATTCACGAGCCCCCTCGAAGGCCATCCGACCCGGGAGTTCAGGTACACCGAAGCAGCGACCGGCTCGCTCGGACAGGGCCTCTCGATCGGCGTCGGCATGGCGCTGAACGCGAAATATCTGGACAAGCTCCCCTACCGGACCTACGTGCTCCTTGGGGACAGCGAAATGCCCGAAGGTTCCCAGTGGGAGGCCCTCGAAATAGCCGCGCACTACAAGCTCGACAATCTCGTCGGCATCATCGACGTGAACCGGCTCGGGCAGCGGGGCGAGACCATGTACGGACATGACCTTACGGTGTACCGTGACCGCGTGGCTTCTTTCGGCTGGGAGCCGGTCGTGATCGACGGACACCATCTGCCCCAGATCCTGACGGCATTCAAGCAGGCCACGCAGGCAAAAGACAAGCCCGTCATGATCATTGCGAAAACCTTGAAGGGAAAAGGCGTGTCCTTCATCGAGGACAAGAACGGGTGGCACGGTAAACCGCTCAATAAAGACGAGCTTGCGCGGGCGCTCCAGGAACTCGGCCCCATCGACATGACCGCTGTGGGCCGGATCGAAAAACCGGATGACCTGAAACCCGCTGAAGTAAAGATCAACGATGCGAAGCCGGTTTCCTATGCGCCGGACAAAGCCGTTGCCACGCGCCATGCCTACGGCGCCGCGCTTGAACGCATCTTCCCGAAATATCCGAACATGGTTGTGCTCGACGCCGAAGTGAGCAATTCCACGTTCTCGGAAATCTTTAAATCAGCCTACCCGGAGCAATTCTTTGAAATGTATATCGCTGAACAGAACATGGTCGGCAATGCGCTCGGCCTCTCGATCCGCGGCAAGATCCCCTTTGTCTCGACCTTTGCCGCCTTCCTGACGCGGGCCTTCGACCAGATCCGCATGAGCCAGTACTCTCTGGCAAACATCAAATTCTGCGGTTCCCATGCAGGCGTCTCCATCGGTGAAGACGGCTCGTCCCAAATGGGCCTGGAAGACATCGCCCTGTTCCGGACCCTGCTTGACAGCGTAGTCCTCTATCCCTCCGATGCCGTGGCCACGGAAAAACTCGTTGAGGAAATGGCGAAGCACGAGGGGATCGCCTACCTCCGGACCACCAGAATGAATACACCGATCATCTACCGGAACGACGAAGCATTCCGCATCGGCGGAAGCAAGGTCCTGAAGTCAAACAAGGCGGATGTCGCAGCCATTGTCGCAGCCGGCATCACGCTCCATGAGGCGCTCAAGGCGTACGAGGAATTAAAAGAGGAGAAAATCCTGGTGCGGGTGATCGACCTGTACAGCATCAAGCCGATAGATTCGAAAACGCTCGGCAAGGCAGCGCACGACACCGGCATAATCATTACCGTGGAAGACCATTTTGCCGAAGGCGGCCTCGGCGAAGCTGTTACCAGCGCGCTTTCCAAAGAACGCGTCCCCGTATACTCACTCGCCGTTCGAAAGATGCCGCGGAGCGGCAAACCCGATGAACTCCTTGACTATGAGGAGATATCTCACAAGGCCATCGCCCGCGCGGTGAAAAACGCGATCAAGAAGAGCGGACGTCGGAAATGATTATAAACAGTCAGCCACAGGAGGCACAGAGCTCACAAAACATCGAATACAAATGTTCGCTGAATCCCGTTGCCATGTAGTAATTACTCCGCTTCTTTTTCGGTACGCGTTTCTACTGGTTCTAAACGATAGTTACGCTAGGCAGAAATCGCAGAATCATGGGTGCTGATAGGATCGTCATTATCCGCAACTCGCCGTCAATGAACTAATAAAGCACTCTTAATTGGTTAATCTTTTTTCTCATCTTTCTGCTCATCTTTTTTCTCATCTTTCTGCTCGACAGCTTTGGTTTCTGATTTAGCCTCTTCTTGAGGCTCATCTTTTTCATTCATGGCTTTTTTAAAGCTTCTGATGCTTTTCCCCAAACCTGCTCCAATTTCCGGCAGTCTACCAGGTCCGAATATTATCAGCACAATAATGAGTATCAAAATCAAATGCAGCGGTTGAAAGAGTCCTTCCATCTTCGTTCCTCCATGTACAGATTATACTAATTATATTAAGCTTCATAAATAGTTGCGCATGTCATTTGAGCGAAATTCCGATTATCAAGCCAAACATCACCGTTTGTGCGCAAACATAATTGACGCAGTGTATGGACGGGAAAACTTATAATAGATTTTTCTACGTGATCCTTTCGTTGCCGAAAGTCCTTGCCAATGCCACAGCATTCAACTATATTATCGGAGCTGAGAAACATGAATCTATTTCACTGGAGGCAGTTCTGATGTTTGGCTTTGGTATCCCGCATCCAATTTTTGCAATAGGTGTACTCGCAATTCTTCTTTTTGTCGGCAGGTCAGACCATAAAAAACAATCAAGAACAAGTGAGTCGACTGCCCAAGTAACGACATCGGCCAAATATTGTCACGCCTGCGGAACTCAAATATACGTTGGGTCTGAATCCTGTCCTAAATGTGGCGCCTATCAGGCAATTCAGTCAAATAAAAACCGGCGCCGTCGTGTTACGGCGACGCTTTTTGCCGTATTCCTGGGAGGTCTTGGTATCCACAAATTTTACCTTGGGAACATTGTCGGGGGCCTGATTTACCTTTTATTTTGCTGGACGTTTATCCCCTCAATAATCAGCTTTATTGAAGGG
>DAIDTZ010000303.1 GCA_027456925.1 Nitrospirota bacterium | reverse complement strand
GAATTTCATTCGTAACTGACTAAAAACGGCATTTGACACGGATCAAATCTCATTGCTGTCTTTTCCCTGCCTTCGGAAAGCCTGCCCGGCATCGGGGTGCAAAAATATGGTAAAATTATAATGAAAGAGGAAAGAGCGGATAACGTTAAAAAGGAGTTAATACATCCAATTTTCAACTGGTTGACGTGGTGCGGGGCCGCCGAAGGCCCTTTGAAGGATCGGGAAGGAATCACGCGATATGAAAAAAAACCTGACTCACAAGATTTTGGAAGCCCATCTGAAGGAGGGAGAGCTGGTCCCGGGCAGGGAGATCGGCATCACGATCGACCATACCCTGCTGCAGGACGCGACCGGCACGCTTGCAATGCTGGAGTTCGAAGCTCTCGGCATCGACGCGGTCAAGGCCGAGCTCGCCGCGCAGTATGTGGACCACAACCTCCTCCAGACGGACAATAAGAACGCCGACGACCACAAGTTCCTCCAGACGGCCGCGGCCAGATACGGCGTCCATTTCAGCATGCCCGGCAACGGCGTATCCCACCAGGTGCATATGGAGCGCTTCGGCGTTCCGGGAAAAACCCTCCTGGGCTCGGACAGCCATACGCCGGGAGCAGCGGGTATTTCCATGCTCGGCATCGGCGCGGGCGGCCTGGACGTGGCCCTGGCAATGGCCGGGTATCCCTATCATCTCCCCTGCCCCAGGGTGCTCGGGGTGAAGCTCCTGGGTAAGCTGCCGGACTGGGTAAGCGCCAAGGACGTGATCCTGGAAATGCTCCGGCGCTACGACGTCAAGGGCTGCGTGGGAAAGATCATCGAATATTACGGACCGGGAGTGAAGTCCCTCTCCGCAACGGACCGGGAGACCATCGGCAACATGGGCACGGAAACAGGGGCCACGACGTCGATCTTCCCGTCTGATGAACGGACGAGGGAATACCTGGTCGCCCAGGGCCGGGCCGCGGCCTGGGCCCCGCTGTCCGCAGACGAAGGCGCGGACTACGACGAGCAGATCGAGATCGATTTATCGAAGCTCGAACCGCTGATCGCCAAACCGACCTCGCCGGGAAATGTCGTTCCTGTCCGCGAGATCGCGGGGCTCAAAGTCGATCAGGCCATCGTGGGCAGCAGCGTGAACTCGTCCTTCCGGGACCTGATGGTCGCGGCCCGGATGCTCGAAAACAGGCGGGTCCATCCTAACACCTCTTTTCATGTAAACCCGGGGAGCCGCCAGGTGCTCGAAAACGTGTACCGGGCAGGCGGGCTCCTTTCTTTCCTCACCTCGGGCGCGCGCGTGCACGAGCCGGGGTGCCAGGGCTGCATCGGCATGGGCCAGGCGCCGGGCACGGGTGAGGTGAGCCTGCGCACTTTTCCGCGGAACTTTCCCGGGAGAAGCGGGACCAAGGACGACAAGGTCTACCTCTGCTCTCCCGAGACCGCGACGGCAGCGGCCCTCAAGGGAATGATCATTGATCCCCGGGATCTGGCAAAAGAGATGGCCTATCCCGCTGTGCCGGACCCGAAAGAATACCTGATCGACGAAAAGTCGATCGTCTTCCCGTCCGAAGAGCTCAGGAAAACCGGGGTCATCCGCGGGCCGAACATCAAGCCGCTGCCCGTGCTTGAGCCGCTTCCGGACACGCTTAAGGCGGAGGTTGTATTGAAGGTGGGAGACAACATGTCCACGGACGGCATCATGCCCGCGGGAAACCGCGTGCTGCCCTTCCGTTCGAACATCGAAGCGCTTTCCGAATTCGTATTCTCACAGGTTGCTCCCGATTTCGCGAAAGAATGCAAAGCGCTCGGATCGGTGATCGTCGTGGGTGGCGAGAACTACGGCCAGGGATCGAGCCGCGAGCATGCGGCCCTGGCGCCCCGGTTTCTGGGAGTGCGGGCCAAGATCGTGAAGAGCTTTGCCCGGATCCATAAATCCAATCTCTGCAATTTCGGCATTCTGCCGCTCCTGTTCAAGGACCCAAAGGACTATGATAAACTCAGCAAGGGAACCAGGGTCGTATTCCGGGACGTCAAAAAAAGGATCGAGCAGGGAGATCGGGAGATCCCGATCGAGGTGGACGGCGAAGTGGTCATGACGATCCTGGACGTGTCGGAACGCCAGCGCAAGCATCTGCTTGCCGGCGGGACGCTGAATTTTGTGAAAAATGAACTGCTGGTGGAAGCATGAAGCGTTTCAGGCTTAAGATGCAATAACTATCTCACACGAAGGCACGAAGCCGCAAAAAAGGACAAAAGGGGCTTTTGCTTTTCTCCGTGATCTCGGTGCCTCCGTATGAAAACTAAGTCTCAGTTGGTGTTGGAAAGAGGGGTTTCTATGGGTATTGTAACAAAGGCAAAGCAGTCCGCACAAGCGGAAAAAACTGCGATTGTACCGAATACAAAGAACACCGGCTTGCGGGGCGTGAAGATAGCGGACACGAAGATCTCCGACGTGGACGGCGAGAACGGCGTCCTGATCTACCGCGGGTACCGCATCGAGGAACTTGCGAAATATTCCACCTTCGAGGAGACCGCCTACCTCCTGCTCCATGACGCGCTCCCTACTGCGGAGGAACTCGCTGACTTTTCGCGCAGGCTCGTGGATTCGCGGCGTTTGCCCGATTTTGTGCTGGAGAACCTGAAGCGGATGCCGCAGCAGGCCCTGCCCATGGACGTGCTCCAGGCATCGATTCCAATGCTCGCGATGGCTGATCCGATTTTGACGATCGAGACGAGGGAGGCAAATCTGTCGAAGGCCGTCCGGCTCATTGCCCGTGTTCCCGGGGTCGTTGCCTCCTGGCAAAGGATACGGCAGGGGCTGGAGCCGCTCCCTCCCGACGACGGGCTTTCCCATGCCGGGAACTTTCTCTGGCAGCTGACCGGCATCAAGCCCGATGTTGAGACGGCGAAATATATCGATACGGCGCTGGTGCTCCATGCGGACCATTCATTCAACGCATCGACCTTCGCGTGCCGCGAAGTGGTCTCGACGCAGGCGCACATGTACGCCGGGGTGGCCGCGGGAGTGGGCGCTCTTTCCGGCAGCCTGCACGGCGGCGCCAATGCGCAGGTCATGAAGATGCTCCTGGAGCTGCAGCACGAGAAGGACGTTGCCGGCTGGGTGAAAAAACAGCTCGACGGCGGACAAAAGATCATGGGCATGGGCCATGCCGTGTACAAGACGATTGATCCCCGCGCAAAATTCCTGAAGGAGATGGGAAAGCGGCTGGGCGAGAAGCTCGGTCAGGAACACTGGCACCGGCTCTCCGCAGAGATCGAGGAGACGGCGGTTTCCGAGTTGGCGAAACGGGGCAAGACCACGATCAAGCCGAATGTGGACTTCTACAGCGCCCCGGTCTATTACCTGATGGGCATCCCGCAGGACCTGATGACGCCGGTCTTTGCAGTGGCACGGATTGCCGGCTGGACCGCACATATCATCGAAGAAAAGTTCGGCGACGCCCAGGGAAAGCCGGCGCTCTATCGCCCGTCGTCGGAATATATCGGCAACTACTGCGGCAGGACAGGATGCAGTTATGAGCCTGTTGAGAAGAGGAAATGAGGAATTCAATTAAAAATTGAGAATTGGGAATTAGGGTTAAACGGAATAAAGAAATCGAGGAGGACGGAGATGGCAGGGAAAAAGGAAAAGATCGAGAGCAGGAAGCTGGGGACATTACGGGCCAGAACGAAAAATCTCGTTTCCCCGAAACAAGGGGTGAAGAACATGAAGACAGCCATGGTAAAACATAAAACAGAGCAAAGATCGACGCGGGTTTTGTCGATCAATCCCTACACCGAAGAGGTAATGAAAAAGTACGCGCTCATGAGCACGGTGGAATTGAACGGGCAGGTGGGCGAGTCCCGGGCGGCTTTTACGAAGTGGCGCGCCGTTCCTGTTGCGGACCGGGCGGCATTGATGGCGAAACTGGCAACAGTGCTGCGCGCGGAGAAGCGGAACTATGCCGAACTCATCACCAAAGAGATGGGCAAGCCGATCAAGGAGGCTCTTGCGGAGGTCGAGAAGTGCGCTGTGCTTGCGGACTACTATGCTGCGAACGCGGAGCAGTTCCTGAAGCCCGAAGAGATCAGGACCGAGGCAAAGAAGAGCTACGTCATGTACCAGCCCCTGGGCGTCGTGCTCGCGGTGATGCCCTGGAACTTCCCGTTCTGGCAGGTGATCCGGTTCGCAGTGCCGGCGCTTGTCGCAGGGAACGTGGCGCTTTTGAAGCACGCGTCGAACGTACCCATGACCGCGCTTGCGATCGAAGAGGCCTTTGCCAGGGCCGGTTTCCCGGACAACGTGTTCAAGACCCTGATCATCGATTCACAGCAGGCCCTCGGACTCATTGACGACGACATGGTGGATGCGGTCTCGCTCACGGGCAGCAACAAGGCGGGCGAGGACATCGGCTCCCATGCCGGCAGGATGATCAAAAAGGTCGTGCTCGAACTCGGCGGTTCGGACCCCTTCATTGTGCTCGATGATGCTGATATTGAAAAAGCGGGCAGAACGGCGGCAAATGCGCGCATGATCAATACGGGCCAGAGCTGCATTGCTGCGAAGCGGTTCATCGTGATGGAGAGCGCGGCGGAGGAGTTCACGAAGCACTTCCTGGCGCGGCTCAGGGAAATGAAGCTCGGCGATCCCATGGATGAGACCACCGACATCGGCACCGTGGCAAGGAAGGACATCCTCGACGGTTTGAAGGAGCAGCTCCGGGACGCGAAGGCAAAAGGCGCAACCGTGCTGACCAGCGGCCAGACTTTTACCAAAGGGCTTTTCTTCACGCCCAGCATCGTCCTGGACGCCAAGCCGGGCATGAAGGTCCTGAGCGAGGAGGTTTTCGGCCCGATCGCGCCGATCATCGTTGTGAAGAGCGAGGATGAGGCAATAGCGGTTGCGAACGACACGCAGTTCGGCCTGGGAGCGGCTGTGTGGAGCCGGGACCCTGAGCGGGCCGAACGGATTGCGGGACGGATCGAGGCCGGGACCGTAACGATCAACGATATGGTGAAGTCCGATCCGCGGCTCCCCTTCGGCGGGGTGAAGAAGTCCGGCGTGGGAAGGGAAATGTCGCACCACGGGCTGAAGGAGTTCGTGAACGTCAAGACGATCGTGGTAAGGGAATAGCGGTGAGAGTATAGCCACGGAGTCACCGAGGCACGGAGAAAAGAAAAGTTTTTTGATGCTAATAAATTGTCTGGTTGTGATCAACTCTGATCATTTGTTTTAGTTGTTTGATTATAATCAGTGGAGCCCCCTCCGTCAGGAGCCGGAGGCTCCCTTTAACAACGCGACCTTTCGCGGACTACGGCGCATTACCCCCGGCAGGAGCCGGGGGATTGCAAGTCGCGGGATTCAGCATACGTTAGAATCAAAAGCATTTCTCAGCGTCTCAGCGTCTCCGTGTCAAATTTTTTGTTCAGGAGAAATTCATGAAAGCATCGGACCTGTTCGTACGGCAGTTGGAAGAGGAAGGCGTTGAATACATCTTCGGCCTGCCCGGCGAGGAGAACCTCGATTTTCTCGAGTCGCTCCGCACGTCGAAGATCAAGCTCATCGTCACCCGCCACGAACAGACCGCCGCGTTCATGGCTGCCACCTACGGCAGGCTGACGGGAAAAGCGGGCGTCTGCTTCTCGACGCTCGGTCCGGGAGCAACGAACCTGATGACCGGCGTGGCCCACGCCCAGCTGATCGGAGCGCCGCTCGTGTCCATCTCGGGGCAGAAGGCCGTGCGCGGGAACCGGCAGGCCCGGTTCCAGCTCGTCGATATCGTGAGCATGATGAGGCCGATCACGAAAGACGCGGTTTACCTCATCGATCCGGGCGCAATCCCGACGGTGGTGCGAAACGCTTTCAAGCTTGCCCAGGCTGAGCGGCCGGGGGCCGTGCACATCGAGCTGCCGGAGGACGTCTCGGGAAGCGAGACCAATGCCTTCGTGCAAAAACGCGGCATGGTGCGCAGGCCCGCGCCCGATGCCAAAGCGCTCTTGCGGGCGGCGGAGCTGATCAACCGGTCCAAAAACCCGCTCATCATCCTGTCGTCAGGCGCGAACCGCAATTTGATCTCCCGCCAGCTGATGCAGTTCATAGAAAAAACGGGCATTCACGCGGTCCATACCCAGATGGGGAAAGGCGTGCTTTCCGACGCGTCGCCGTACAGCCTGTTCGCCGCGGGCATTCACCGGCGCGATTACGTCAACTGCGGCATCGACCGCGCCGACCTTATCATCACGATCGGGTACAATATCGTCGAGTATCCGCCCTACGTCTGGAACGCCGGCCTCGACAAGAAGATCATCAATATCGATTTTACCGAAGCGGAGGTCGACCGGTACTACGACCCGGACATCGAGGTGATCGGCGATATTTCCTGCTCGCTCCGCCAGCTGGGCGAACTGGTCGTTGTCAGGAAGGACGGCGAGGCCTTCAAAGCAATCCGGGAATTTCTGGACAGGAAGCTTTCGCTCGATTTCAAAAAGCAGTATCCTCCGACGCCCCTGGAAGTCGTGTCGCACGTGCGGGAGGTGCTGTCGCACGAGGATATTCTCACCCTGGACAACGGGATCTATAAGCTGTGGTTTTCAAGACTGTACCGGACATACAAACCCAATACCTTTCTGCTCGACAATGCCCTGGCAACCATGGGGGCCGGGCTTCCCTCCGCTATTGCCGCCAAGATGGTGAGACCCGACCGGAACGTGCTCGCTGTTGTGGGCGACGGCGGGTTCATGATGAACTCGCGGGAGCTCGAAACAGCGCTCCGGTACAAGGTCCCCCTCGTTATCCTGCTCCTGAACGACAATGCCTTCGGGTTCATCAAGTGGGAGCAGCAAGCCAAGGGATTTAAAAATTTCGGCCTGGAGTACGGGAACCCCGACTTCGTGAAATACGCCGAGAGCTACGGGGCCGTGGGCATGCGTGTGAGCAAGGGCGACAATTTGTCGGAAATGCTGCGCAAGGCGCTCTCTCTCAACACCGTGGTCCTGATCGAATGTCCCATCGATTACTCCGTGAATTACGAGACCTTTTCCCAGGAGTTGGCGAACATCGTGTGTGCCAGTTGAGGGGCAGTAGTAGTTACGCAGTAGTAATAACCTCGTGATTACGTGAACAGGAAGAGTGGAACCGAAAAAACTTTTCGCAAGGCTTTGACCACCAAGAGGTAAATATATTATGGCGGATGAAATTGCCTGGGAAACGAGTCTCAAAATTGCTTTGGACCTTTCAAGACGGGAAAACAAGCTGGTGCTCGCTGCTTTTTTCGGATCGACCTGCGAAGCGTGTATTAAAATGAAAACATGCACGTTAATCACTCAACGTGTTCTGGATTATTTAAAATTGCATTTTATCCCCATCAAATATGAATCGGGCATAGATTCAGATCAATTCATGAGATTTTGTGTAACGGCAAAACCTGCCATAATAGTGTTAGATCCTGAAGGTAATGAAATATTCA
Source organism: Nitrospirota bacterium (assembly GCA_027456925.1). GTDB lineage: Bacteria > Nitrospirota > UBA9217 > UBA9217 > UBA9217 > JAJYKN01. Next base: position 6,269 of record DAIDTZ010000303.1, on the reverse strand, counting down.
GAAAGATAGGATATTTTGAGCCTGATGTACTTATAGAAAAGCTGGAAATGGCAAGAAAAAAGGCTGCTCATAGAGCAGCAAAAATCCTGACTATTATAAATAATATTGGATAAGCTCCTTCAGGAATTCAACGAATATCGTAATTAAGCGTCTGCTTCCATCCGTTCCGGGAAAGGAGGATGGAAATATGCCGTGCTCCTATGCACGACTATACGCCTGATGCCAAAACTTTCTTGCCAGCGAGGTTGATTCGGTGTTTTTCAGCGCAGCCTTCGCCTTCGGTAACGGCAATTCCGGGCTGCATGCTTGACGGTCGGTTGCTCACTGCCCGAACGCCTTTTCTTTGCCTTCTTAAGTCAGATCCGCACGCCGGGAATATATGCCTGATGTCGAATCATGTCAATGAGGTCGCGTTGAAAGCGGGTAGATAAGCTGCAGAATACAGGTCCAAACATCATGTATTGCAGAAAACGAAAACTTCATTGGATGAATCAGCGCTGCTATTTATCTATGTTTGCTACGGTGAGCCGTGAAATACAAATAAGATCGTCTCGTTCATTATAGATCTTGATTTCCCATATTTGAGTAGTGTTGCCAACATGAATCGGCTTCGTTATGCCGGTAACCCACCCGTCAGTTGCAGGGCGTATATGATTTGCGTTTATTTCAATTCCGACTATTCCCTTTTTTTCTCTGTTTGCGCTTAATCCGGCCGCGACACTGCCTAATGTCTCGGCCAATGCAACCGAAGCCCCGCCATGGAGCAAACCGGCCGGCTGTTTTGTTCTGTAATCGACCGGCATCTTCGCTTTCAGATAATCATCTCCTATCTCCAAAAATTCGATCCCGAGATGTTCGACCAAAGTGTTTTTTGACAGCTCTTTGAGCTGGGCCAATGTTGTCTTTGTTTTCCAGAGGATCATTATTGCTGTCCTTTCTCGTCGTATTTAAAATGACTATATGCCTGATGCCCTGAGTTGTCAACGCCAACGGCAAGGCATGGAGTATCAGGGAAGTGGGTAGATATTGATTGAGGAATACGAGTTGGCAATCACATCGTTGGAAGGAATGGAAACTCCAGGAATCCGGAGAAAAAAACAATGAGTTAGCGTTAAATTCTGTAACAACTTAATTGTCTTCCCGTATTTTGATGATCTCGTAAAAAGTCCCCAGTGCTGTCATTGGGAGGAGCGGAGCGACGCGGCAATCCCGATTTATCAGGCAGATAGGAACTATGAGATTGCTACGCTACGCTCGCAAAGACGGCTTTTCTGACTTTTTACGAGTGCGTCATATTTAACGGGCTGCCCACCATCTCAAATTTCACTTATATATACCCCAAAAATACCCCATCGAAATCCTTGCCAGATGCATCAAAATGTCATATCCTGCAAGCATGGGAGATTCCAGGAGTGCGCGATGCTTTTCAAAGCCCGGATAGGGCGTGACCCGCTTCAGTTGACGAAACCGGGATCGAAGAGGTGACAAGTCTTTCCGAAGGCGGTCATTGTTCGGGATCATGCTCCTCCGGCCGATGGTTGATTGGACGACTTACAGGAGAAGAGCTTTGCGAGGACAAAACATGGCGGAAACTGCGAAAAGATCGAGGATCCTCATCGTTGACAACGAGGAAAAGAACCACGGGCTCATCTCGACGATCTTAAAAGACCTTCCCTGCGTCTTTGAAATTGCGAAGGGCGGCAGGGAGGCAATCCTCAAAACGGTCTCTTTTGCGCCCGACCTCATCTTTCTGGAAGTCATGCTGCCGGAAATGAACGGCTATGCCGTCTGCAAGCTGCTCAAGGAAAACCCCGACACCTGGACCATTCCGATCGTCATGATGACTTCGCTCGGCGATAAAGGCCCGAAGCTCAAGGCGCTGGAGGTCGGGGCGAATGATTTTCTCACCAGGCCCCTTGACGGCGACGAAGTGTTCTTCAAAACAAGAAATCTCCTGAAGATCAAGGAATTCGCAGATTTTCTAAAGAATAACGCGGCTTGCCGCTCGGCCGAGACCGAGAAGAAGACCGCCGAACTCGATGCGGCGAGGCAGGACCTTGTCCGGTCCGAGCAAAGCCTGAAGGCGAGCTACCTCGAAACCATTTACCGGCTGACGGTCGTGGCCGAGCACAAGGACGAGGCCTCCGTCTCGCACGTCAAGCGGGTGGGACTCCTCTGCGCCCACGTCGCAAATCAGCTGGGATGGCCCGAGGAACGGATCGAACTGATCAAATACGCGTCTCCGATGCATGACATCGGCAAGATCGGCATCCCTTCCGACATCCTCTTAAAACCCTCCGCGCTCTCCCCGGAGGAAGTTGCCCTGATAAAGACCCATACGACCATCGGAGGGAAGATCCTGCAAGGTTCGCAGTCAACGTTCCTCCAGATGGCGGAAACGATCGCGATCACACACCACGAACGCTGGGACGGAACGGGGTACCCCAGGGGGCTGAAAGGCGGGAAAATCCCGATCGAGGGCAGGATCGTGGCCTTTGCCGACCAGTATGACGCGCTCAGGAGCCTGCGCCCCTACAAGCCCCCCTTCGACTATGTCATGGCGTACCGGATTATGGTTGAGGGAAATGACCGGATGGGGCCAAGCCACTTTGACCCGGAACTGCTCGAGATATTCAAGAGCACGCACAAGACGTTCGAGAAAATATACGAACGCTACAAGGACGTGCCCGCCCCCCTGAGATAGGCCCTCGCCGCAGAGGGCGCCCTGCGGGTTGCTGAGTATAATTTCGGGAAGCAGGCCTTGCTGCGGGAGAGCAGGAACATTGAGTTGTCCAAAATAACCGCAATTGCTGTTTTAGATCTAATACAATAGGTCATGGTACGTCATACGACTACGGACTCCGAACGCCTTTCATCTACAGCTCCGTTTGCCTCACCCTTCCGAAGTCATGCTTCACTCAATACACAATGCCTGACTATATGAACTTTGGGAATGTACCCGGTCGCCCGCCTGAATTTTTCGCATGGGGTAATGCGTGTCCCCGCGTCGCCTTTCCGTCACCCCGTCGCCTCTCCGTCGGTTTTATCCTTCGTCACCCCGTCGCCTTCTTCACGTCCTAAGTTCCTCAAGGTCTCAAGGACTTAGCGCGCGCAGCAGCAGCTTGCCCTGGGATAGGGGGGATTTCATTCCTTGCTTCTTTCTTGACAATCACCGGTTTAGCGAGCATATTCCACGCCCATAGTGGTAGAGTACATGGTTCGTTCGAGGAGAATGTGTATGAGAAGCATATCGAAGGTAGTGCGGCTTTTGTTGTCGTTGTCTTTGTTGGCGCTGATTGCGGCGTGTGGCGGCGCTGGCGACGTTGCCGTCGTTCATGGCGCCGGTGTTGCCGGCAACGGGTCTGCTCCGCTTGCGATCGGCACGTTCACGAAGGCCGCCTATAAAATGTCTGTTGCCAGCGCCAGTTTGGACAGGCATTTCAGCGCAGTCGTGCCTTATATCAGGGTGCAGCATCTCTCGAGTGGAACAAGCGGGGCTGCGGAAAACAGGATCCAGGGTTCCGGCTATGTAACAGCGGTGGCCTTCAGGTCGAATAGCATAACCACCGGGCTCACCTGTCCCGACGTAACAATAAGGATGGGCCACACATCCCTTACCTCGTTGACCACAACGTTCGCAAATAACATCGAGCAGGGGAAGGGACCGCTGGTGACCGTGCTGCAGGACAAGCAGGTGGTTGTTCCGGCCCTGGGTGTCGGCGATTATATCAAGCTCACCCTTGACACTCCGTTCTACTTCAATGGCGTGGACAATCTCGTTGTCGAATTTATTCGCATCGGCGCCTGCTCCAAAACGATTTCTCTGCAGTTCGACTATACAACGCCTCCTGATCAGGCGCTGGATACGGTAACGCCGGGAGATGCCACGGGAAGCCCGATGCAACCTCCGAATATGCAGTTCCTGTTCTCAGGCGGGGACGACGCGGTCGAGTACGGCGGCGCAAGCAGCTCGGATCTTCCCTTTGGCAGCCTGCATCGCACCCAGATGCTCTATCTCGCAAGCGAGATCAACGGCGCCGGTCCGATCACGGGGATCGCTCTGCAGACCAGCGCGATTACGACAACGGGATCGTATACCTACACGCTGAAGCTTGGACATACGACCCTCACTGAGCTCACCACGTCATTCGCCGCGAACTATAATGCCGGTATGCCGTCGACCTTAGTGAGCAGCGGTTCATTCACCATTCCCGGGGGAGTTCCCGCGGGCGAATATATCTGGATCCCTTTCCCGGGAACGTTCACCTATAACGGACAGGACAACCTCATTGTCGATATTGATGTGTCCGGCGGAACAGTTTTGAACGCTATGAGATTCACGGAGGGAGTCGGAGCCGGCCGGATGCTGGGCGGTGCGACCGGCTCGAACGGAACAACCCTGTGGACAGGCGCGTCGATGCTGAACGCGAAATTCCGATTTAACGGCGGACCGCTGTAAAGACGCCCTCTGTTTTTATTCTATGTGCGCTTTTGCCGTTTGGAGAGCAATATCCTTATCCCTGGTAAAGAGTCTCCACTTCATGTTTGCTGAATGAATACCTGCTTTCTTGTCTTGACCTCTGCCGTAATACCAGTGTCCAAAACGTTCGACCGTGGAAAAGGGATGATTGCCTGTGCAGAGCGCACCGCAAGGTTTGATCTCTTTAAAAAAAATAGTTTCTTCCGGGGCTTCATCAAAAGACATATCTGCCGGCAATACGATTTGAGATACATCCACGTGTTCTGCTTCCTTTTCATCCAGCCAGTCTGAAATTTTCATTTGCTTTTCATCTCCTGTGGTCTATATCAGGCGTATCTTAAACCTTACGCAGCAAGGGGGAGGGATCTTGGAGGTGACCCTTCCTTGGGAAAAGCCACCTGAAGGCGACAAAGCGGGAGCTGAACCTAAGCGGTTGCTGCACGCAACTCCTGCGTACCCGATGCGTACCGGAAGAATCCTGCGCAAGAGCAACACGACCGCCCTATACGTTTCTGCTTTTTGCCTCAAACGGGCCCTTCTGCTGCTTGTCCCTCTGTTGCTGCTGTTGCTGAACTTCATGGACATGCTTTACCGTTTTCTGCTTCTGGCTCTTTTCCTTACCCTTCCTGCCGCCCTTGTCTCCCACTGTGCGCCTCCTTTGCACCCGGATAGAGTGCATGTGATCATTATAGCATGGTTTTTTTCACGGCAGTTGAACGGGAGAGTTTGTCGCGGAAGATTGAAAAATAATTGGCTCTTCTGACTTTCATGTGGGTGGAATAAGCGCCTATATGACTTATTATGCAGTATTATCGCCCCTTTTTTCACGTTTGTTGTCACCTTTCTTGCTTGCCCAAGAAAGGTGACCGAAAGAAGGGCACCCGGCGAAAATCCTTTACGGCATGCTCGGTCGTCCTCGGTACATTTCGGAAACTCGCCGATAGAACTTTTCTTGTCCGCTAGCCCTTCCCCCTCAGGGGGAAGGACGGGATGAGGGTGGGTTCTATCAAGCGGGCTCAGCGCCCTGCACTCGCGCGTCGCACTCGTAGGCACCGGGCACAAGACAGTCCGAAATGCTTAACCCTCGTCCTCGGTCGCATGCCTAGATTTTCGCATGGGAAGCTTTTGGTGAAACGTCTTTAAACCAACCCCGCATGTCCCCGGAGCGGCCCTATGAAATTTTTGGGCACCCGTCTTGGCCTAAGGAAGCGTCCCGCAAGGGCGAGCGCGCACTGTCTTGTGCCCAGCGTTTACGAGTGCTAAGGCACGAGTGCAGGGTGCTGAGGCCGTAGGCCGAGTTTGCGCGATCGAGCGGATGTGGCCTTAGACGGGTCAAAAATTTTATTCAGGCTGCGAAGGGGATATGCAAGAAAATCGATAAAGGGTAAAAAACTACCCACACAAAACCCGGAAGATCCATATTTCTAAACCTTCCTGTGGAGCGAAATCGAGGCGTACATGAGCGGGCATTCGGAGGCGGAATTCATCCACGGCATCTGTCCCGATTGCGCCAGGAAGCTGTATCCGGACTACGGCCCGGAACCTTCATCATGAAAAAGAAGTGATCCTTGACCATTTTGGTATTGACGGAAGGGCTTCTGAAGGCGTATCATATAAATCGTTTCATAGCTGTTTCCGTAAACGTCTTTATTAAAACGATCATGTCATTCATACTCTTATTGGTAGCCGGATTCATTTTCATCCCTTCGGTCGCCTTTGCGTGGGGTCCCCTGACCCACATGTATCTTGGCAATGAACTGCTCTCCTGCGTCTCTCTTCTGCCCGCCGG
>DAIDTZ010000302.1 GCA_027456925.1 Nitrospirota bacterium | reverse complement strand
CGTCACGGATGGATGCGGCGTTGGTCAGGAGCGCCGTAAGCCGGTCCAGGCCGAAGGCCAACCCGCCGTGAGGCGGCGCTCCGAACTCGAGCGCTTCCAGCAGGAACCCGAACTTTTTCCGGGCATCCTCTTCAGCTATGTTCAAAAGGCCGAACATCTGCGACTGGACCGCGGACCGGTGGATACGGATGCTGCCGCCGCCGATCTCCGAGCCGTTCAGAACGATGTCATAGGCCTTGGCCCGCACCTTGAGCGGATCGGTCTTCATGAACTCAAGGTCTTCGTCCTTGGGGGCCGTAAAAGGATGGTGCATGGCGTCGTACCGCTTTTCCTCGGCATTCCATTCCACAAGCGGGAAGTCGGTGACCCAGAGAAAGTTAAGCTTGCTCTCGTCGATCAGGTTCAGGCGCTTCGCCATGAGCAGCCGCAGGTACCCCAGCGTCTCTGCCACGATCTTGGGGCTGTCGGCGATGAACATCATGAGGTCGCCCGGCTTTGCTTCGAGCCGTTCTGCGATGGCTTTGACCTGTCCGTCCTTGAAAAACTTTGCAATGGGAGACTCGAAACCGCCTTCGGTCACCTTGATCCAGGCAAGTCCCTTTGCGCCGAAGACCTTTGCCTCGTTCGTCAGGTCGTCCATTTCCTTGCGGGAAAGGCCGGCCAGGCCCGGTGCGGCAAAACCTTTTACCTTGCCGCCCAGTTCCACCGCCTGGAGGAACACTTTGAAGTCCGACGCTTTTGCAATGTCGGAGATGTCCTTAAGCTCCAGCCCGAAACGCGTGTCCGGCTTGTCCGAGCCGTAACGCTCCATGGCTTCGCGGTACGGGAGCCGCGGAAAGGGCGTCGGGATCGTCATGCCTTTTACTGCTTTCAGGACCTCCGCCAGGAGCTCCTCCATGAGCGCCATCACATCGTCTTCGTCGATGAAAGACAGTTCGAGGTCGATCTGGGTGAATTCGGGCTGACGGTCCGCGCGCAAATCCTCGTCGGGGAAACACTTGACGATCTCGTAATAACGCTCGAAACCGGCAACCATCAGGATCTGCTTGAAGAGCTGCGGCGACTGCGGCAGCGCGAAGAACATGCCGGGATTGACCCTGCTCGGGACAAGGTAATCCCGGGCCCCCTCGGGCGTGCTTTTGGTGAGGAAGGGCGTCTCGATGTCGATGAAACCGTTCTTGTCGAGGAAGCGCCGCACGGTCTGTGTAATCAGGTGGCGCGTGATCAACACCTTCTGCAGGCTCGGCCGCCGCAAATCGAGATACCGGTACTTGAGCCTGACCATTTCGGCCACATCCGTCTCGTCCTCGATCATGAAAGGAGGCGTTTTTGACGTGTTGAGGATCGTCAGGCCGTTCACCAGCACTTCGATCTCGCCGGTCGGGAGTTTGGCATTCACCGTGTTGCCGGGCCGCGGGGAGACGACCCACGTGACGGCGATGACGAATTCGCTCCTGAGGTCGTGCGCCGATGCATGGGCCTCCGACGCCGTTTCCGGATTGAAAACCACCTGGGTGATGCCGCCGCGGTCCCTGAGGTCGACGAAAATGAGGCCGCCGTGGTCCCTCCGCGTATGCACCCAGCCCATGAGCGTTACCGTGGCGCCTACGTCTTTTTTTGTCAGTTCGCCGCAGGTATGCGTTTTTTTCTGTGCTTTCACCGGTTCGTACTCCTTAAAAAAGTTTGCCACCAAGATCTACGGAAGACAAAGGAAAAAGCTCAAAAACAACCCTGATAATC
>DAIDTZ010000301.1 GCA_027456925.1 Nitrospirota bacterium | reverse complement strand
CTTCCGCTGCGAAAATTCCCCGTGCTATAATTTAATTAAGATCCAAGTTCCTGAAGAAGGGTTGGTGATAAAAATGAAAAGAGCTGCAAACGTAGTACCGTTAAAAAAAACGATGGATACAGATGCGGTTGAAGAGCACCTGAAGACATTCGACGAGCTGGACTACGATGTGTTCAGCAACCAGAACTGGACGAGGTTGCATGAGAGCCATTCAAAGGATGTGAAAGTCAACTGGCCCGACGGGCATTCTACGCTGGGGATCGAAAAGCATATTGAGGACCTCAAAGCAATGTTCGTATATGCTCCCGATACTAGCATAAAGGTCCATCCGGTCAAGTTCGGGTCAGGAGATTATACCTCAGTCATAGGAGTGATGACGGGGACTTTTACCAGACCCATGCCGATCGGGGACGGGAAGTTCATTCAGCCCACTGGCAAGAAATTCTCCATCCCCATGTGCACCGTCGGGCACTGGAAGGACGGGGTGATGAACGAAGAGTGGCTGTTCTGGGACAATGCGACATACCTGAAGCAGATCGGGATTGGAAATTAGAATCATCTTGATAAGTCTTGCTACAGGCTGCTTTCGATAGAGCAGAAGTTGTTATCAGTCTAAGAAAAGATGTCCAACTAACAGGCGAGCAGAGGCGGGAGAATCAGATGCTCGCCTGTTATTTTATGGTTGCTGGGCCCCAAACGGATTCCGAACCACGCCGTTGTACCCGGCTCAGCCTGAACGATTGGAAGGCCGCTCTTAAGAAAACTCTCTCCTTCAGCTTCTTTTCCCGATTTGGCTCCCAGACGTACGAACAATGCTGCGGCAACCATGGATATTACCTCCGTTGTCGCAGAACCCAGGCAGCAAACCGCGAAGACATACTACTAAAGGCCGGTATATTCACCGCTTTCCTTGACTTACCGCGCTATCGGTGTAAGACTTGAATTGTCTCTCTCACAATAGCATCTTCGCATCCCGCTGGATCCCAAAGACATTACGAAGACTTCCCGTGAGTTAGGATGAGGAGGTACAGTATGAAAACACTCGTCATAGGTGGAACAGGCACGGTAGGCAGCATGGTAGCGGCAGGCCTGCTGAAGCAGGGGGTAGCAGTACGGGTCATGAGCCATTCCCCGGAAAAACTGAAAAAGCTTCCCCAGGGCGTTGAAGGGGTAAGGGCGGATCTAGCTGATCCCCATTCGCTTGCCCCGGCATTCGACAAGATCGACAGTGTGTTCCTGCTTGTCGGAACCGGACCGAGTGAGACCGATGAAGGACTCCTTGCCGTTTCCGCGGCAAAAGCAGCCAAGGTCGGAAAGATCGTCTATCTGTCGGTAGCTATGCCCGAGGGGTCGGAAAGAATACCGCACTTCCGGAGCAAACTTCCGATAGAGAAGGCCATCAAGGAGTCTAAGATCGCCTACACGATCCTCCGGCCGAATAACTTCTTCCAGAACGACCTCTGGGTAAAGGATGCGATCATGCAGTACGGCATCTATCCGACACCCATCGGCAGCAAGGGTTTGAACCGGGTCGATGTACGAGACATCGCCGACTGCGCAGTAAACGCGCTCACAAAATCCGGTTACGAGAACGGGACCTATGAGATCCACGGACCCGATACCCTGACCGGAGAAGGCATAGCAAGGACCTACGCCAAACACCTGGGCCGGGGAATCCGCTACAGCGGGGATGACCTCACTGCCTGGGCGGAAAAAACAAAAACCATGATGCCGGAGTTTATGGTAGCCGACATGCGCATCATGTACGAGTTCTTCCAGGACAAGGGGATGATCGCCCCGAAGGACGAACTCGAAAAAGCGCAAAAGCTCCTTGGCAAAAAGCCCCGGTCCTTTGACGATTTCGTCAAGGAGATCACCACGGCCTGGAGAAGCAAGATCGCAAAGGCCGCGTAAAATCAGCCGTACACAATACCGGATGCCGGCGCACCTGCATCCGGTTTTTTTACTCTCGTTTTAAACCGGGACTGAAGGATCGAAGCAAAAGACGCCGACCCCAAAAGCCTCCAACCTTAGTAGCATAAATAAACCAAGATGTATTTTGCTTTCCTAATTGTCAAACTTTCGGTTGATCTCATAATGGTTATTCATCGATCCGATCCGATAAGTGATAAACTATAAGTAGTATAACGTTCGGAAAAAATAATCTTGTTCATGCTGCAATGCGGGAAATTGTTATTTTCGTATTCATCCATTACTCTCCGTGCTCCATCGCATCGATCGTGATAACACGGGATGTAAGGAAAGAGGCATCAGGACTTTTCGAGCAAAAGCGAATACAGCAGATTCAGCAAAGGTGGGAAGAAGGAGTTTGTAAGCCTTCGGGTAACAATCACAAAAGAAAGAGGTGATGATCATGAAAGAAGAACTTAAACAGAGGAAAAACTCGATCCTGATGCCGGCCCTGGTGGGCAGTGCCGTAGGCGCGGGGATGGCTGTGCTGTTTGCGCCAAAATCGGGAAAAGAGCTCAGGAAAGACCTGAAACGGTT
>DAIDTZ010000300.1 GCA_027456925.1 Nitrospirota bacterium | reverse complement strand
CGCCCGACCCAAAGGGCCAGCTGGCCAGCCGCGGATGTGCGTCCCATACCCGCAACAGTAGCGAAACTCGGTCTGATCGTCAAAGGGTGGCGCCGTGGAGATTCCGCCATAGCGCCGCCGCGGCCTTCGTCCCGACCGCCGCCGCGAGCGCGTCGAACGCCGCAGCGCGGACGCCGTCGAGCGAGCCGAACTCCCGCAGCAGCCGGCGCGACCGCTGCGGCCCGATCCCCGGCACCGCGAGGAGCTGCGTCGCCAGCCGGCGGGCGCTGCGCCGGCGCCGGTGGCGGGTCACGGCGAACCGGTGCGCCTCGTCGCGCACGCGGGCAACCAGGTGCGTGGTTGCGCTCATCGGATCCAGGATGACCGGTTCTTCTACCCCCAGAAGAAACACGCGCTCAAATTCCCGCTCACTTCCCTCCTCACCGCTTCGCGCCTTGGCAAGGCCGATCACGTCAGGCTCATGACGGATACCCTCCCCTTCAAACCCACCCTCGCCTCTCTCCTCTCCCTGAGGGAGAGGATTTCTCCTGGTGATGCCCAATTCAATCAGCACGTCCAGCGCCGCGTTGAGCTGGCCTTTCCATCCATCAATCAGGATCAGGTCCGGGAGTATCCCCTCTGCCTTGGCCTTTGTATATCTCCGACCTATCACTTCGGCCATGCTCGCGAAATCGTCGGGCCCCACCACGGTACGAATCTTGTATTTTTTATAGTTCCTTTTGTCCGGCAGATTATTCTCAAAAGACACCATGCTCGCAACAGACTCGGTGCCCTGAATGTTCGAAATATCGAAGGCCTCGATCCTGCGCGGCAGATTGACCAGCCCCAGCTCTTCCTGGAGCCGCATGAGGATCTTCTCTTTGCTCCTGCGGGACAGGAGGTGCTCGCGGAGCGATTGGGCCGCGTTGTCCGAAGCCATCTGGACCAGTTCCCGCTTCCTCCCCCGCTGCGGAAACTGGACATCGACCTTCGCTCCGCGTTTCTCCGTGAGCCAGGATTCGAACAGCGCGCGGTCCGTAACTTCGAGAGACAACAGGACCTCGGCAGGCACGATCATATCCTTTGCATAGAACTGGTTCAAAAAATCCGTGATCAGCTCCTCGTTCGACATGCCGCGGACATCGTCGATATAGAAATCCTTTCGGCCGAGCAAAATACCGTTCCTGACAAAAAGCGCCTGAATGTCCGTGCAGCCTCCATCCGAAGCAAAGCCGATCACGTCCTGGTTTTCAAATCCCGGCGAGATTACCTTCTGCTTCTCGAACGCCCCTTCTATCTTTGCGATACGGTCCCGCAGCTCTGCGGCCCGCTCGTACTCCATCCTCTCCGACGCTTCCTCCATGTGCTGTTTCAGCATGTTGAGCAGGTCCCGGTTCTTGCCTTCCAGGAACAGTCTCACCTGGGAAACCACCTCATGATAGGCGCGGGTATCCACTTCCCCGGTGCACGGCCCGATGCAGCGTCCGATCTGAAACTGGATACAGGGCCTTGCCGGCTTATCGGCCTTGAATTCCATTTTGCAGGGAGCGATCGGGAAGGTCCGGCGTATGAGCGCCAGGGACTCCCACATGCCGCCTGCGGGAATATAGGGGCCGTAGTAGAGCGCGCCGTCTTTTTTCAAACGCCGGACGACCTCCAGGCGGGGGAACGCCGCTTTAACATCAAAACGGAGGTAGGGATAGTTCTTGTCGTCACGCAAAACGATATTGTATTTCGGACGGTGCTTCTTGATGAGGTTCGCCTCCAAAACAAGCGCCTCAAGCTCGGTGTGGGTCACCATGGTTTCGAGGTCCGCGATCGAACGGACCAGCATCTCGGTCTTCTCACCCTTGGCGCCCTTCTGAAAATAGGAGCGCACCCGGTTCCACAGGGACACGGCTTTGCCGATGTAGATAATGTGCCCCTTGGCGTCCTTCATGATATAAACTCCCGGCGAATCCGGGAGGTTCTGGAGTTTTTCTTCGAGGGTCATATGTCTCGTTTCCTACAAGGCCTGTCAAAGCATCGAACAAAGGTTCCGGTATGAGAAATAATCCCCATTCTTAATTCCCAATTCTTAATTCTTAATTTCTCCTTTGATCTACTCCACCTTCACGCCCACAGCCATCTCCTGCTGCCGGAGCGACCTGATCTTGTCCCTTAGCTCCGCCGCTGTCTCGAAATCCAGTTCCTTTGCCGCGGCGCGCATCTGCTTATCAAGTCTCGCAATGAGCGCCGGGATATCCACGGTTGACATATATTCGCCGGCCTCTTCGGCGGCTATCGGCACGGTAAAGTAATCCTGCTCGTACACGGTGCGCAGGGTCGCCTGGATGTTCTTCTTGATGGACACGGGCGTGATGTTGTGCTTCTTATTATAATCCTCCTGCACGGTACGACGCCTGTTCGTCTCACTGATCGCGTTCCGCATGGAATCGGTGATCTTCTCTGCATAGAGAATGACCTCGCCGTTCACGTTCCGCGCAGCGCGGCCCATGGTCTGAATGAGCGACCGTGTGGAGCGAAGGAACCCTTCCTTGTCCGCGTCAAGGATCGCGACGAGCGAGACCTCGGGAATGTCGAGGCCTTCACGCAGAAGGTTGATGCCCACGAGCACGTCGTACTTGCCCATGCGCAGGTCGCGGATGATGTCCACCCGTTCGAGGGTATCGATATCCGAGTGAAGATAGGCGACCTTTACGTTCAATTCCTTATAATGCTCGGTCAGATCCTCGGCCATGCGCTTCGTGAGCGTCGTCACGAGCACACGCTCGCGCGACTCGGCCCGCTTTCGTATCTCGTTCAACAGGTCGTCCACTTGGCCTTTGACCGGCCTGATCGCGATCTGCGGGTCCGTGAGGCCCGTGGGCCGAATGACCTGCTCGATGATCCTGTTGCCCGATTTTTCCGTTTCATAGTCGGCAGGCGTTGCAGACACGTACACCGTCTGGTTCACCCGCTCAACGAATTCCTGGAAATTGAGCGGCCGGTTGTCCAGCGCCGAGGGCAACCGAAAACCGAACTCCACAAGCGTAGTTTTGCGTGCGCGGTCGCCGTTATACATGCCTCCGATCTGCGGGATCGTGGCGTGGGACTCGTCAACGACGAGCAGGAAATCCTTGGGAAAGTAATCGAGCAGCGTCGGCGGCGGCTCGCCCGGCGCTCTTCCGGAAAGATGGCGCGAATAGTTCTCGATGCCGTGGCAGTAGCCCATTTCCTGGATCATCTCGAGGTCGAACATGGTCCGCTGCTCTATCCGCTGCGCCTCGATCAGCTTATTCATCTTCCGGAACTGCTGGATGCGCTCGCGGAGCTCTTCATGGATGCCGTCCATGGCCGACTTCATGCGCGATTCCGGGATCACGTAATGGCTGCCCGGATAAATGGCCACCTTTTCCAGCTTCTTCAGCGGCGTGCCGAGCAGCGGGTCGAACTCCGAAATAGCATCGATCTCGTCGCCGAAGAGTTCCACGCGGAGCGCCGTGTTCTCGTAGGAAGCGGGGAAGATCTCGACCACGTCGCCGCGCACCCGAAAGGTCCCGCGCTGGAAATCAAAATCATTGCGCGTATACTGGATATCCACGAGCTTCCGCAGGATGTCGTTCCGTTCGATATGCTGCCCTTTTTCGAGAAAGAGCAGCATGCCGTGGTACGCTTCAGGCGAGCCCAGGCCGTAGATGCAGGAGACCGAGGACACGACGATCACGTCGTTCCGTTCAAAGAGCGAATTCGTTGCCGAGTGGCGCATGCGGTCGATCTGTTCGTTGATGGACGAATCTTTTTCAATATAGGTGTCGGTCGTCGGAAGATAGGCCTCGGGTTGGTAGTAGTCGTAGTACGAGACAAAGTATTCCACCGCATTTTCGGGAAAGAGTTCCTTGAACTCGTTATACAACTGCGCGGCCAGTGTCTTGTTATGGGCAATAACCAGCGTGGGTTTCTGCACCCGCTCCACACGTTCGCAATGGTAAAGGTCTTACCCGACCCGGTGACGCCCAGGAGCACCTGGTGGGGTAGCCCCTTGACTATTCCTTCGCTCAATTTCTCGATTGCCTGAGGCTGGTCCCCGGTCGGCTTAAAATCCGATGCGATCTTGAATTTTGTCATAAAGAAATATTACTCTATCAAGAAGGGTAGTGTCAATGAAGGTGTTTCAACTTTGACAAGGAAATCAAGAATATTTTGGCTGATCATCGCTTTGATGGGATCGAGAAGCTGCCGGAATTCAAGCGTTATCAGGGCATGTGTAACAGAAGAAAAATGCCGAAATAAACCGATCAGGCGTTCAGGTTCGACTTCAGGAGAAAATCAAGAAACGTCCTGCAGAGCGGCGAGCGGCTCTTGCCCTTGCGCAGGATGATCGAGAAGCTTCGTTCGATCGGCACGCCTCTGACCCGCACCGCGGCCAGCCTGCCGGCCTTCACATCATCGTGGATTGCGCGGCTCGACAGGATCGAAATGCCGAGTCCGCCTTTCACCGACTGGCGAACGGCATCGCTGCTGCCCATGACCGCAACAATCTTCAGGTCTCCGATTGAAACGCCTTCCTTGCCGAGCCGCTCTTCCATGATGCGCCGTGTTCCCGATCCTTTTTCGCGGAGAATGAACGGCTCCCCCTGCAAAGCCCCGATTGCCACGGTCTTTTTCCCGGCCCAAGCGTGAGCCGCAGGAACCGCGACAACAAGCTCGTCCCGCAGGAACGGATAGGCTTCCAACTGCGGTTCGGCCATAGGGGCGCCGACAACGCCGATGTGCAAATCGCCGCTTAATACCGCCTCTGCCATCTTTGCCGTGTCGTCGATAACAAGCTGGACCGCCACCGAGGGATGCGTTTTTTTGAACGCGCCGATAAAGGACGGGAGAATGTACGCGCCCGGAATAGTGCTTCCGCCGATCTTCAGAATGCCGCTTACCTGGCCCGACAAGGCCGCGATTTCCTGCTGCGCATGGTCGCGCAGGACGAGAAGCTTCTGGCCGTACCGGAAAAGCACTTCACCCGCCTCCGTGGGCATCGCCCGCCTGCCGAGACGGTCGACCAGCTTCACGCCGAGTTCCGTTTCAAGGTTTTTAATATGGCCGCTCACGGTGGGCTGGGTGAGATAGAGCGTCTCCGCTGTCTTGGAGAAACTGCGGAGCGTGACGAGGGTGCAGAATATTTCGATCTGGTGGAGATCCATGAGGAGTTCTGCCACAGAGACTCAAAGACACAGAGTGAATCATGAACGATAGTGCACGGAAAAGAATTGAAGAATATACTTTAACGCTATCTGACTTTCCTGTTTTTTTCGTCCATGTCGGCTTCTCCCATCTTTCTCTGCGCCTCCGTGTCCCTGTGGCTAATTTTTCTTTTCGTAGTCCCGCAGAAACTGCGTCAGGAGCCGCATGCCGATGCCTGTCGCGCCTTTCGGCGTGTACGGCCGGTCCTTCTCGGTCCAGGCGGTTGCTGCGATATCGAGATGCACCCAGGGGTATTTCTGCACGAACTTGGAAAGGAGCGCCGCAGCCGTGATCAAGCCGCCGTCCCTGCCGCCGGTATTCTTCATATCCGCGATATCGCTCTTGATCTGGTCGTAGTACCCTTCCCAGAGCGGCATTTCCCAGACGCGC
>DAIDTZ010000299.1 GCA_027456925.1 Nitrospirota bacterium | reverse complement strand
GCAATTAAATGGATGCGAGGTAAACCATACAATGAATCGGATTGACGGCTTTAAAGCTGCCTTGAGTGTGCTGTTTTTTGTTGCTCTTCTTGGAGCGCCAGGGTGGGCTGCAACGGTGTCAGCGGCCGGGGAGGGCTCGGTCGTTGTTTCGGCCGCGCAGGAACAGCCGGTGTCTCAGGCAACGACAACGGTCCAGAACACGCCCGTTCCTCCTGCTTCTGAAACCACGGCCAGCCAGGTACAGCCGGTATCCCAGGAATCTACTACGGTCCAGAGCGCCCCTGTTCCTCCTGTTCAGGAAGCGCCGGCAGAACAGACGCAGACGGTCCCTGCTGCAGTTGAGAGCGCACCCACATCCACGGTCAGGGTGCTGACACTTAACCAGTGTATCGAAATAGCACTCAGGAAAAATCCAAGTCTCCTGGCCACACTGTACAACGTTGACGTATCGAGGAGCAAGGTGGGAGAAGCGCGTTCTTACTACTACCCGCAGCTCAGCGCGTCAGGTGAATACGACCGGAAAGGTCGGACGCCCGGGACGGCGGCGGCGATTGCTTTACCTGCGGGAACTACGCAATATAACCAGTACTTGGGCAGTGTTTCGCTGAACCAGACTCTCTATGATTTCGGAAGAACATCTTCAAACGTCGATGTTTCCAAGTATAATCTCGCTTCTTCCCGCTTTAACCTTAATGCATCGCAAGATACGATAATCTTGAACGTGAAACAAGCATATTACGGTGTGCTAAAGGCCATGAGAAACCGTGATGTGGCTGTGGATGTCATAAAACAGATGCAACTCCATCTGGACCAGGCAAAAGGTTTTTATGAGGTCGGCACGAATGCGAGAATCGACGTTATCAATGCGGAAGTCAATCTGAGTACCGCGCAATTGAACCTCATCAATGCCGAGAACGCCCTCAAAATAGCTTATGTGACGCTCGACAACTTCATGGGGACCCCTGATGCGCCGGAGTATACGATCGAAGATAATCTTTCCTTTCAGAAATACCCGATTACGCTGGAGGAGGCGACAGCGCGAGCTTTTGAAAACAGGCCCGATCTCAAATCGATCATTGCGCAGAGGCAATCAGCCGAGTCAAGTATCAGTGCCGCCCGTTCGGATTATTTCCCGAATCTGTCGGGGATTGCAAGCTATAACTGGGTAGGTGAGACGACGACTTCGCTTGACCACAACTGGAGCGCAGGCGTCGTGCTGACGGTGCCCTTATTCAGTGGATTTTTAACGCAGCAGAAGGTTGCGGAGGCAAAATCAAATCTCTACGTCTTTAGGGCAAATGAAGAAGCATTGCGACAGCAGGTGATTCTTGACGTCCGGCAGGCATACCTGAACCTGCAGGCGGCGGAGGCCAGTATCTCGACAGCGAAACTGCCGACTAAGCAGGCCAAGGAGAACCTGGACCTGGCGAATGGCCGGTATGCCGCGGGTGTGGGAAGCCCGATCGAGGTTTCCGATGCCTTTGCCACCTATGTTACGGCCGAGTCGAACTACATCAATGCGTTGGCTACTTATAAAACTTCCCAAGCCAGCATTGAAAAGGCAATGGGCGCAAGATAACAGTGACAGTGCAGGCGGGAAGGGAAAAGTGTTAAAATGAGAGTTGTCCTAGGTAGTTTTTTTGTTTTGCAAAAGTGCGAGCCTTCCACATTTTTTTAAAGAGAGGTTGCTGGAAAGTTATGAGACATGGACCGATATTCAGGGGCATGACGATATTTACCATCTCCCTGGCCTTTGCTTTCATCACCGCCTGCGGTACGAACGGCAAGGCGAAGCAGGCACCGCAGCAGGTTGTGCCCGTAAAAGCAGGAGAGGTTACTCAGCAGAACGTTCCTGTGCAACTCAAAGCCATCGGGAACGTCGAAGCCTACAACACCGTCTCCGTGAAGGCGCTGGTCGGAGGCGAGATCATCGATGTGCATTTTAAAGAGGGGCAGGACGTTCATCAGGGGGATTTGCTCTTTCAGATTGATCCTCGTCCTTATGAAGCTGCTCTGAAGCAGGCAGAGGCAGCCCTGGCGCGGGACATCGCCCAGTCAAAGAACGCCGAAGAACAGGCCAAGCGGTATGAAATTCTGGTCCAGAAGGAGTACGTGTCCAAAGATCAGTATGACCAACTGCGCGCCAATGCCGACGCCCTTGCAGCTGCAGTGCAGGCGGACAGGGCGAATGTGGAGAGCGCGAGACTCCAGTTGGCGTATTGTACCATCAAATCCCCGATCGACGGCCGCGTGGGGAGCGTCCTTATCAACAAGGGCAATGTCGTAAAAGCAAATGATGTGGCCATGGTCACCATCAATAAGATAACCCCGATTTATGTGACCATTCCCGTGCCTGAACAGAATCTTTCCGAGATCAAAAAGTATATGGCTCATGGTGCGTTGAAGGTAGAAGCCATTATCCCCGGAGACGAGAAACATCCGGCCCAGGGAGTGCTCACCTTTATTAATAACGCGGTGGACACCACAACAGGCACCATACAACTTAAGGCTACGTTCGAGAACAAGGACAAGAGGCTTTGGCCGGGACAGTTTGTGAACGTAGTGCTCACGCTCTCGACACAGCGGAACGCCGTGGTTATGCCGGCTGCAGCGCTTCAGGCCGGACAACAAGGTCAGTATGTTTTTGTGATCAAACCTGATTCCACCGTCGAGTCCCGATCAATAGTGATCGCACGGTCGTTTGACGACCTGGCGGTTGTCGCTCAAGGGCTGACGCCGGGAGAAAAAGTTGTTACCGACGGCCAACTCCTGCTGATCCCGGGCACCCGGGTTGAAGTAAAGGGGGAACAGGCGCAGAACGGGGAAAATTCCAAGTCCGCGGTTTCACAACCGGGCAAGTAACAACGCGTACTCTTCCGGCATCATGGAATTTTCTGATTGAATTCGAAATCTATTGGATGGCATCCCCGAGTTTTGGAGATTTTAGCTGACTTATGAATATCGCTGAACCTTTTATACGCCGCCCGGTGATGACGACGCTGATCATGTCGGCGATTCTCTTGTTTGGCATTATGGCTTACCGCCTGCTGCCGGTGAGCGATCTGCCGAACGTGGATTTTCCGACCATCCTGGTGAACGCGAGCCTCCCCGGAGCAAGTCCCGAGACCATGGCCTCGGCCGTGGCCACGCCGCTGGAAAAACAGTTCTCGACCATCGCAGGTCTTGACAACATGACGTCGGTGAGCGCGGTCGGTTCGGCCCAGATCACGCTCCAGTTCAATCTGAGCAGGGACATCGATGGCGCGGCCCAGGACGTGCAGGCCATGATCGCCAAGGCCGCGCGCCTGCTCCCGCCGGACATGCCGATCCCGCCGACCTATCAGAAAGTGAATCCTGCGGACCAGCCGATCATCTATGTCTCCCTCAATTCTCCCACGCAGCCGCTCTCGGTGGTGGACGAGTATGCCGAGACGACGATGGCCCAGCGCATATCGATGGTCAGCGGCGTGGCCCAGGTGCAGGTCTTCGGCTCACAAAAGTACGCGGTCCGGGCACAGCTCGATCCGCGCGCTCTTGCTTCCCGCGGGATAGGAATCGATGAAGTGGCCAATGCCGTGGCGAACGGGAACGTGAACCTGCCGACGGGCACGCTGCAAGGGGCTACAAAATCATATACCATTCAGGCGAGCGGACAACTCATGGATGCCGCGGCGTACCAGCCGCTGATCGTCGCCTACCGCAACGGCAACCCGGTGCGGCTCCAGGAACTGGGCCGCGTCATTGACAGCGTGGAGAACAACAAGATCGCCAGCTGGTTCGTGACAGCCACCGGGCAGCACCGGTCCGTCATCCTGGCCATCCAGCGCCAGCCGGGCACGAACACGGTCGAGGTTGTGGACTCCATCAAGGCGCTTCTTCCCACATTCCGCGCGGAAATACCGGCGTCGGTCAACCTGGACATTCTTTTCGACCGTTCCCAATCCATCCGCGATTCGGTGGGCGACGTGAAATTGACGTTGCTTCTATCCATTGTCCTGGTGGTCCTGGTCATTTTCCTGTTTTTGCGCAACCTCTCGGCAACGATCATCCCGAGCCTGGCCCTTCCCATGTCGATCATCGGCACCTTCACTGCCATGTATATCCTGGGCTACAGCGTGGACAACCTGTCGCTCATGGCGATGATCCTTGCAGTCGGTTTTGTGGTGGATGACGCCATCGTAATGCTTGAGAACATTGTCCGTCATATGGAACAGGGCGAACCCGTGCTCGAAGCGGCCCTGAACGGCTCGAAAGAGATCGGGTTCACGATCCTTTCGATGACCTTCTCGCTCGTGGCTGTTTTTATCCCCGTGCTGTTCATG
>DAIDTZ010000298.1 GCA_027456925.1 Nitrospirota bacterium | reverse complement strand
CGGCGTCGGCTGCACATCCGGTGAGGCGCCCTTTTCACCTCCTCCCAAAAAACATCAGAAAGGAAAATAGGGATTCCCCGATTGCTTTTTTTTGCACAAAATGATAGGGTTGAAAAAAGTAAGAAGTAAGAAGTAGGGAGTGTACACATTTCTTAATTCTTAATTAATTCTTATGTCTTTAGCAGTCATCGACATCGACAACACGCTCTGGCAGTTCTGCGACGCCTTTTCCAGGGAGCTCCGGAAGATCAACCCGGCCTTTCCGCCTGTTGAAGGGTGGACGACGTGGAACTTCTTCGAGGGCTTTTGCACGGAAGCAGAGTTCATGGGAGCCGTGGACGCGGTCCATCGCCATCAGGACAGCGACGAGTACCAGCCGTACCCAGAGGCAAAAGGCTTTCTCCGCGCGCTGAAAGATCAGGGGTACCGCGTGGTGATCGCGAGCCACAGGCGGCAGGAGATGCTGGGGCCCACTGAAAGGTGGCTCATGAAACACGAGCTCCCCTATGACGAGCTGCACCTCTCCTTTGACAAGACCGTGCTGTTTGAAGACGCGGCAGTGGTGGTGGACGATGCGCCCCATACGCTCGAAAAGGCGGTGGCCTGCAAGGCGATCGGCGCGGGGCTGCTCTTCCCGTGGAACAAGGCCTATGCGGGGAACGGGTTCGGGCTGTTCGGCAATCTGAATGAAGTGATGGAATATATCAGGGAACGAAGCTGATATCCTATTTGCGAAGACGATGCAGCAAAAGCGACCTGTCTAAAAGGTTCCCGGATGCTGTCCAGCGTTCTCAACAGCAAGCGAGCGGCGCAGGTCAATATTGCTGAATGAGGTGCTCGGATGTATCGAAGCCAGAAGCAAGAAGGAAATTTCTTATTTCATACTTGGAGGATACGGATATGTTGAGGAACATAGGGCTGGTAATCATGGGGCTTATATTCTGCATCGCGATGGCCGTTGCGGCGAACGCCGCCCCCACCGCCGGAGAAAAGCCGATGATGAACGGAATGCACCAGGGCACGGCGGACGACCAAACGGTTTGCCCCGTGAGCGGTGAACCGGTCAGCAAGGACACGAACATTACGTACACGTACAAAGGCAAGGTGTACCGGTTCTGCTGCCCGGCTTGCATCGAGGCATTCAAGAAAGACCCGGAAAAGTATATCAAGAACATGGAAAAAAAGGAGAAGGGGAAAACCGGGAAGGACCCGGACGGGAGCGAGAAGTAGTCAGGAAGATTGCTGTAATTTCAAAATTCTTACCTCTTCCTTTATAATCGTTATTTGTGAACAAGGCCTATGCGGGGAACGGGTTCGGGCTGTTCGGCAATCTGAATGGAGTGATGGAATATATTGTGATGAAGAAGAGTTCGAAAACTAGAAGTGCCATTTTGGCGCCTCAAGACGGGGAGGCAGAAGCCAAGAGGCTAGCTGATCTTGAAAAAGAAGTATGATGGCCAATTTAAGATCGTTTTCGAGGCTATCCGTCAATTGATCGAACAACCGGAACAGCCGAAGCGAAAGATCGGTTTTATTGCACGAGAACGCCGGGCAACGGTAAAATATCCTGTTGCCTTATTTTAGTTTTAGTGTAAAATCTAAATTAACGGGCATGCTTATTTTACCGGAACAAGGGACCTCCTTATGAAGCATTTCCAATCCGGCCGATTTGTTCAGCAAGGCCATTACAAAAGCTTTCAACCACATCCGATCAGCCGTGCCTGGGCCCTGGACAATATGGAACTCATCCAACTGCTTGGTCAGGCTGATCGTGAGCTGGGCCGCCTGGATATGTATTCCGAGTATATCCCGAACGTCGACCTCTTCATCAGCATGCATGTGCTGAAAGAAGCCACCCAGTCGAGCAAGATCGAGGGCACGCAGACGAAGATGGAAGAGGCGCTTCTCGATAAGGAAGATGTTGCTCCCGACAAACGGGATGACTGGCAAGAGGTGCAGAATTACGTGAAGGCCATGAACCAGGCGATAGCAAGGCTGAAGAAATTGCCTTTTTCCGCGCGAATGATCCGGGAGGCGCACAAAACCCTGTTGCAAGGCGTGCGCGGCAAGCACAAACAACCGGGTGAGTTCCGGCAAAGTCAGAACTGGATCGGCGGAGCGACGATCAATGACGCCGTTTTCGTGCCGCCGGTGCACACGTCTGTCCCCGAACTGATCGCCGATCTCGAAACGTTCGTGCACGACGAGACGAGGCATTTCCCGGAACTGCTCAAGATCGCGATGGTGCATTATCAATTTGAAACCATCCACCCGTTCCTTGACGGCAACGGCAGGGTGGGCCGGCTCCTGATCACCTTGTACCTGGTCAGCAAGGGAATTTTGAAACGTCCCGTGCTGTATCTATCGGACTTCTTTGAGCGCAACCGCACGCACTATTACGACAACCTGACGCTGGTGCTGGAGAAGAACGACCTGCAGCAGTGGCTCAAGTTCTTCCTGGTCGGGATCACCGAAACCGCGAAAAACAGCATCGCCACATTTGACAAGATCCTCAAGCTGCAACAGAAGGTGGAAGCCGAAATAGGGACCCTCGGCAGCAGAACGGCGAACGCTCAAAAGGTCGTGCATTACCTCTATCAACGGCCGATGATCGACGCCGCAAAGGTCGGGAAGGTGACCGGGGTATCCCCTGCATCGGCGTACAAGTTGATCGTTGATCTGGAACGGCTCGGCATCCTGAAAGAGATAACCGGCGGGAAGCGCGGGAAACAGTATATATTCGACGCCTACTTGAAGCTGTTCA
The DNA here is from genome assembly GCA_027456925.1 of Nitrospirota bacterium. Taxonomy (GTDB): domain Bacteria; phylum Nitrospirota; class UBA9217; order UBA9217; family UBA9217; genus JAJYKN01. Next base: position 9 of record DAIDTZ010000298.1, on the reverse strand, counting down.
AGTAATTGC
>DAIDTZ010000297.1 GCA_027456925.1 Nitrospirota bacterium | reverse complement strand
CCATGCCGGGTTCGGCTTCGAGCTGTGCCCCAAGACTTAAGGTCCGGACGACCTCCGCAGTCAACTCGATGGGACTGGCATCGAGCGGCAGCATGAACTTGATGTGAAGGATGGTGCCTTCCGGCGGCGGATCGGCGGTCCGCAGATACAATCCGCCTTCGGAAAGGTTGATGCAGGTCAATACGTTCTCGGGGGTTGCTTCTGCTATCTCCACGCGGAACTTTGTCGGAATGCGGGGAGTGGTGCGCGGCTGGCCGCTCAGGCGGGCGAGTATCCCGTATACCATCGCGAGATCAAGCGGCCTTGTCAGGACCGCGGAACATCCCTGTGCCAGGAGGGCCTGGTTCGTCTCCGGGTTGTCATGGGGCATGAACACGATGAGCGGCACCTCTTTGACCGCAGGATCGCTCCTCAGGAGGGATACCGCAGGCTTCAATCCGGCGTCCTCGAAATCGCCGCCGTTGAAGAGGACCAGGGAAAACGATGCGCCGTGGGCGAGCCGGGCCCCTTCCTCCGGGGTTTTCGCGAGAACGGGGGAATACCAAATGCGGTTGAGCAGAACGCCTAAGTACATCTGCCCGGCAGCCGTTCGACAGATTATGAGAACCTGCTTTTTCGCCGACATCGCTTTCCTCCCTTGAAGATTTTCCTCATTAGAGCATGGCGAGCCTCTCTTGTCAACCGTTCAGTTCGCCCAGCTCCGCCAGCAGGTGGATCATGCTCCGGCACCCTTTTTCCCAGTCCGAGATCAAGAGACTTTCATTCTCCGAGTGCGCCGCCGTAAAGGGGTCGCCGACGCCCAGGAGCAGGGCGGGCGCGTTGCCGAGCGCTTCGGTTATCGTCTGCACGAAAGGGATCGAACCGCCCGCGCCGGCAACCACGGGCCTCTTGCCGTATCCTTTTTCGAGCGCCTTCAGCGCGGCCTCAAAGACTGAACCGGTGGTGTCCGTTTTCCACCAGGTCGAGGGGGCCTCCGGCCGAATAGTCACCCGCACTCCCCACGGTGCCTGCTGCAACAAATGTTTTTTGAGCATCTCCAGCGTTGCGTCCGGGTCCATGTCCGGCACGATGCGGATGCCGATGCGCGTCCATGCCGCGTCGTTGATGATATTCGCGGCTTGTTTCCGGCTGCTCGCTTCAATCGCGTTGACGGCGATCGACGGCCGGTACCACATCTTTTCGTAAACAGAACCCTTTCCTCCGATGATCTGCGTTGTGTCCAGGAGCTTTGCTTGTTTCCGGTAGAGACTTTCCTGGAAGGGCAGTGCGTCCAGGTGCGCCCGTTCCTCGCGAGACAGCGTCCGCACCTTGTCCACGAGCCCCGGGATCGCCGGCTGGCCGGTCTCGTCCACGAGGCTCGCTATCATCCTGGAGAGCGCGATGACGGGGTCGGGCAGCGGTCCGCCCCAGGTGCCCGAATGCACGCTCGAAGAGAGCGAGCGAACTTCTACGGTCACGGTCACGATGCCCCGGAGCGAAGCAGTCAGCGCAGGAACGCCGCTGTCGAAATTCTCGCTGTCGGCGATCACGACGGCATCGGCGGAAAAGAGCTCGCGGTGCAATTGAAGCAGCGTGCCGAGGTTTGCAGATCCGACTTCTTCCTCGCCTTCGATCAGGACCTTCACGTTGACCGGCAGGGCATTGTCCTTCTGAACGTACGAACGGAGCGCGGCGGCATACATTGCAACGCCGCCCTTATCATCGGCTGAGCCGCGGCCGTAGAGCCTGCCGTTTCTCTCCGTTGGATCGAAAGGGGGCGTGATCCAGAGCTCCTCGCGGCCCACCGGCTGGACATCGTGATGGGCGTACAGCAACAGGGTGGGTTTTCCGGGCGCATTGTTCCATTGACCGAATACCGACGGATGCCCGATGCCGGTTTCGAGGACGCGCACGTCCTTGAGGCCGCAGGTTTTCAGGAGTGAGGCCACTGCGCCGGCGCAGTGCCTGACCGGGGCCGGGTCGAATCCCGGAAAACTGATGCTCGGAATGCGGATAAGGTCTTTCAGGTCGTCCAGGTAAGCACTTTTGTGGTCGTTAAAGTGTTGCAGCGCAAGATCCAGTTTTTTGCCGTTCATGCTGTCCTCCGTGAAGATCATGGAAAAAACGACTCTTGCTCAAAAGTCCGCGCCCTGTCTGATCAGCTGTCGTCCTGCGGCTGTTCATGGTCCCGTACCTCTTTCTGTTCCGGTTCATCTTCATCGCCGTGTTCCACGACAGCAATGCAGGCCTCGTATTATAAAGAAGCTGCTTATCTTTTGTCAACTTCCATCGCATGAATTCCGGAATGAGCGCATTTCTCCGCAGCTTAAAGCGGGGTTGGCGAGCGATAGTGAGACTATTCCCTCTCTGGCGCAGCCATGAGACGCAAACTCGTGATATCCCGTAACGGCGGGGCGCCGAACAAACGACCGTATTCGCGGCTGAATTGGGAAGGGCTCTCATAGCCGACCTGAAACGCCGCAGTTGTCGCATCCTGATTCTCGGTAAGCAGCAACCGCCGCGCTTCGTTCCATCTGGCAATGCTCTTTCCCAGCGCTTCGCGCGCAACTTCCAGTCCGCTATCCTCATAGGCCTGCTTAAATGCCTGCTTTCGCATAACTGCCTCCATGACCATATATTACCAGACTTTTCCGCACGGTACCATATTTAGCGATGATTTCGGAGGATTAGGCAAGAAATGGGCAGGATTGGTCTACCAACCTTTGTTCTTTCGGGATAAGATATGATTAGCAACAGGCGTGGGATTCCCTCTCCTTCAAGGAGAGGGCTGGGGTGAGGATGGGTTTGACGTTCGTTCCAGCGAGACCCATCCCCTTGATCCTCCCCTTGAAGGGGAGGTAACTTTGGTTTCAAGCTGGATGAAAGGAGAAACAATGCAAAAACGTAAATTGGGGAAAAGCGGCCTGGAGGTTTCGGCCCTCGGGCTCGGTTGTATGGGAATGAGCATTGCCTACGGTATTCCTCCGGACAAGAAGGATATGATCGATCTTATACGGAAAGCCGTGAAGCGGGGTGTCACCTTTTTTGATACCGCTGAAGTTTATGGCGCGAATGAGGAGCTCGTAGGCGAAGCCCTCGCTCCCTTCCGTGGGAAAGTGGCGATAGCCACCAAGTTCGGGATCAAACTGGGTCCTGACGGAAAACAGTTTCAAGACAGTCGGACTGATGGCATCAGGCAAAGTCTCGAGGGCTCTCTTAAACGGCTCAGGGTCGATGCAATCGATCTCTACTACCAACACCGAGTCGATACGAACGTGCCGATCGAAGAAGTGGCGGGAACGGTGAAGGACCTGATCCGGGAAGGAAAGGTGAAGTACTTCGGCCTTTCTGAACCGGGAGTGAAAACGATCCGCCGCGCGCACGCGGTACAGCCGGTTACTGCCATCCAGAGCGAATACTCGCTGTGGTGGAGGCGGCCCGAGGAGGAACTGCTGCAGACGCTGGAGGAACTTGGGATCGGGCTTGTTCCCTTCAGCCCTCTTGGCAAAGGCTTTCTCACCGGAAAGATCGACGAGAGGACGGAGTTCGTCAAGACCGACTTCCGCAATATCGTTCCGCGCTTTACGCCAGAGGCACGAAAGGCGAATCAGGCTTTGGTAGACTTACTTAAGAAGATCGCGGAACGGAAGAAGGCTACACCTGCCCAGATAGCGCTCGCCTGGCTGCTGGCCCAGAAACCGTGGATCGTGCCGATCCCGGGTACCACGAAGCTTTCGCGGCTGGACGAGAATATCGGGGCCGTCAACATCCAACTAACTCCCGATGACCTGCGCGAGATCGAGAGCGTTGCCTCGAAGATAATGATCCAGGGGGAGCGGTATCCCGAGGCCCTGGAAAAAAGGACAGGACTTTAATCGACCACGCGGAGCATATTGAAGGAGGCAATGATCCATGGATGCGACTATTCTGAACAACGGTGTGCAGATGCCGCTGCGTGGATTCGGCGTATTTCAGGTTCCCGACGCGGCCCAATGCGAGGAGAGTGTATTTGATGCGATTACGGCAGGCTATCGCCTGATCGATACAGCTGCGTCGTACCTGAACGAGGAGGCGGTTGGCCGCGCTGTCAGGCGCAGCAACGTGCCCAGGAAAGAACTGTTCATTACGACCAAGTTGTGGGTGCAGGACGTCGGATATGAGAAAACCAAAGCCGCTTTTGAACGGCAGATGAAGCTGCTCAGTCTGGACTATCTGGATTTGTACCTCATCCATCAGCCCTACGGCGATGTCTATGGATCCTGGCGCGCCATGGAAGAACTCTACAAAGAGGGGCGTATCCGGGCCATAGGCGTGTGCAACTTCTCAGACGTCCGGCTTGTTGATCTGGCCGAGTTCAACGAGGTGGTTCCGGCAATCAACCAGGTGGAAGTTCACCCGTTCTGCCAGCAGAATACGCTCAAAAAGACCATGGATGAATATAAGGTTCAGATGGAGGCTTGGGGACCGCTTGCAGAAGGCCAGAAAGAAATATTC
>DAIDTZ010000296.1 GCA_027456925.1 Nitrospirota bacterium | reverse complement strand
GGGAAGCCACGCTTCTCAACCGCGGCAAGTGTCTGCTGAATCTGTACAATGCCGCGACTCTTTTCACGAAGCTCCACCACATCGCCGGCCTTAACGAGATAGGATGGGATATTTACTTTTTTGCCGTTGACCAGAAGATGGCCGTGCCGTACAAGCTGCCGTGCTTCTTTCTTGGCCCCTGCAAACCCCATGCGCTGGACAATGTTATCAAGCCGTCTTTCCAGAAGCTGCAGCAGGTTATCTCCGGTCACTCCCTTCATCCGCTCAGCTTTCTCAAAATAGCCGCGGAACTGCCGCTCAAGGACGCCGTAGACGCGCCGAATTTTTTGCTTTTCCCGAAGCTGCAGGCTGTATTCTGATTGCTTGATTCTTGCCTGTCCGTGTTGTCCCGGTGGATAGCTTCTCCTCGTTACACCGCACTTATCTGTATAGCAGCGCTCAGCCTTCAGAAAGAGCTTCATGCCCTCTCGTCTGCAGAGCTTGCAGACTGATCCAATATACCGTGCCAAGTGATTCCTCCTGTGTGAACCGTTTCCTTTATGCTAAAAAAACTACACCCGTCTCCGTTTCGGCGGCCTGCACCCGTTGTGCGGGATCGGCGTTACATCCTTGATCGCCACAATCTCGAGTCCGGCTGCCTGAATCGCACGAATCGCTGATTCCCGGCCGGTACCCGGCCCTTTTACGTAGACTTCAACCTGCTTCATTCCATGTTCCATAGCCTTTTTGGCGGCAGCCTCTGCGGCCAGCTGCGACGCAAAGGGCGTACTTTTGCGTGATCCTTTGAAGCCCTTGTTCCCGGCGCTGGACCAGGTAAGTACATTACCTGCAGTATCGGTAATCGTCACAATCGTGTTATTAAAGGAGGCGTGGATATGGGCTACGCCATTCGCCACATTCTTTCTTTCTTTACCCTTCTTAGCCATCTGCTCTCCATTGAGTAAAATTACGCCCTGCCGAATTGCTGGTTACAGGGGCTTATCCTGTCTCTTACTTCTTCGCCAAGCTCTTCTTTTTGCCCCTGCCCGACATGGCTGACTTTTTCGGCCCTTTTCGTGTCCGCGCATTCGTCTTCGTTCGCTGTCCGCGTGCAGGCAACCCCTTACGGTGCCGCAGTCCGCGATAGCTGCCGATGTCCATCAAACGCTTGATGTGCATCGTCACATCCCTGCGGAGATCGCCTTCCACCGTATAATCTCGGTCCAGGATCGCGCGGATTTTAACAATATCAGATTCTGTAAGATTTCCGCTCTTCATGTTCGGATCAATGGCCGCCTCCGCAAGAATCTTCTTCGCGGACGTCGGACCAATCCCGTAAATATAAGTGAGCGCGATCTCGTTTTTTTTGTCTTTCGGGAGATCTACCCCAGCAATTCGTGCCACATTTCCTCCTTGTATCAGCTCATGGCTCTTCGCTCATGGCTTTTGGTGCCTTGCTCTGCCAACAGCTATGAACTACGAGCTAAAAGACCTCGCTATCCCTGCCGTTGTTTATGCCGCGCATTCTCACAAATAACGCGCACAATCCCCTTGCGGCGGATAATGGTACATTTGGGACAAATTTTTCTGACTGATGACCGAACTTTCATGGTTCTGTACTTCCATTTCGTTTAAGATTTTATGATCTACCGAACAGTCTTCACGCCTATTTGAATCGATACGTTATCCTACCCCTGGTCAGGTCATAGGGGGTAAGCTCAACCGTCACCTTATCTCCAGGAAGTATCTTGATGAAGTGCATCCGCATCTTGCCCGATATATGTGCGAGGATCTTATGACCATTCTCCATCTCAACCCGAAACATGGCGTTGGGGAGAGTCTCCAGTACCGTACCTTGAACTTCTATTGAGTCTTCTTTCGCCATATCCCCTTATTCGTTCTGTTTGCTGCCCTGCATCGATTGCCCGACGTTCTTACTTTGTCGTCAGTATAACCGGGCCGTCGGGCATCACTGCTATCGTGTGTTCGAAATGCGCGGATAAACTGCCGTCTACGGTAACCGCTGTCCAGCCGTCTTCCCTGACGACTGTCGCGCTGCCGCCGAGATTGACCATCGGTTCAATCGCAAAAACCATTCCGGCCTTTATCCTGGGACCCTGACCGGATGGACCGAAATTAGGAATCTGAGGATCTTCATGCATGTTGCGCCCAATCCCGTGCCCGACAAACTCACGGACGACGGAATAACCATTAGATTCCACATGTTTCTGAACTGCATGTGATATATCGTATAATCTGTTGCCTGGTTTCGCCTGCTCGATTCCGCGATACAGTGATTCTTCCGTCACCGTGGTCAGGCGTTCAGCCTCGGGCGTGATCTTTCCAACAGGGAAGGTCTTGGCCCCGTCACCATAAAATCCATCAACGATTGCCCCGACATCAATACTGATGATGTCTCCGGCGGACAGTACCATCGATTTCGAGGGAATTCCGTGGATGACTTCATTATTCAGTGATGTACACAGCGTTTTTGGATATCCCCGATATCCCTTAAATGCAGGCTTGGCACCGGCTTCTCCAATCCACCGTTCAGCCAATTCGTCCAAAGTCTGCGTGCTGACTCCCGGCCGAATTTCGCCGCGGATGCGATCAAGTACTTCCGCAACCACCAAACAGGCTTTCCGTATCTTTTCGATCTCCTGCAAGGACTTGAGAATGATCATGGTGTTTCCCGGCTTAACGCCTCCCTTTGACCGAAACGCCCTTCAGGAAACCTCCGTAGTGTCTCTGAATCAAATGTGACTCTATCTGTGATACGGTGTCCAGCGCGACGCCGATAACAATCAAGAGCGATGTCCCGCCGAAATAAAAAGGAACATTAAAAAATTTATAAAAAATGTCGGGTAAAACACAAACTGCGGCAAGGTACAATGCTCCGCCAAGGGTGATCCTATTCAATACTCGAAACAAATAGTCCGAGGTTTTCTTTCCCGGCCTGATTCCCGGGATAAAACCACCGTATTTTTTCAGGTTATCGGCAATGTCAACCGGGTTAAATACGATTGCCGTGTAAAAATATGCAAATCCGACGATCATAATTACGTAAACAATAGTATAGAGCGCTTTCCCCGGCGCAAGCTGCTGAGCAAACCAATGGAGCCACCCCACCTGCACAAAACCCGCGATCGTTGCGGGAAACAATAAAATAGAGGAAGCAAAAATCGGCGGAATCACACCAGCAGAATTGATCTTGAGCGGCAGATGCGTGCTCTGGCCTTTGTAAATTTTTCTTCCTACCATCCGCTGCGCGTACTGTATGGCTATCTTGCGCTGTCCGCGTTCCATCACGATAATGGCCGCCACCACCGCAATGATTAAGACGACGATGATAAATACCATGAAATACGCTATTTCACCGGACCGCATGAGCCCTATGGTATTGCTGACCGCGCGTGGGAAACCCGATACGATGCCTGCAAAAATGATTAAGGAGATCCCATTGCCGATGCCCCGCTCGGTGATCTGCTCGCCGAGCCACATAATGAACGTCGTTCCCGCTGTCAGCGTGATCATCGTAAGAATACGGAACGACCACCCCGTGGACTCAACAAATGCGCCGCCGCCCATTTTTTCTATACCAACAGCCATCCAGAACGACTGGAAGCCGGCAATAACCACTGTGCCGTAACGCGTATATTCGGTAATTTTTTTTCTGCCCGCTTCACCTTCTTTGGCAAGCGCCTGGAGGCGGGGAATCACCACGGTCAGGAGCTGCAACACGATCGAGGCAGTAATATAGGGCATAATGCCGAGAGCAAAAATAGTAACACGGGACAGCGCCCCGCCCGAAAACATATCAAAAAAGCCCATCAATCCCGCAGCAGACTGGTGTAAGAACTGACTAAGCGCTTCACCTTTAACGCCGGGTGTAGGAATATGAGCTCCGATGCGGTACACTGCAAGCATCAGCATCGTAAAGACGATGCGCTTCCGGAGTTCGGGGATGTTAAATATGTTCTTCAGTCCGGTGAACACGGGTTAGATCACCTCAGCCTTGCCGCCGGCCGCCTGAATTTTATCAAGAGCGCTCTTGCTGAACTTATGCGCCCGCACGGTCAGCTTGGTCGTGAGTTCTCCCGTACCGAGCACTTTAACGCCGTTTTTCAAGTCCTTGATCAGGCCCTTCTGCATGAGCGCCTCGGGCGTCACCGGATCGGAGCCCGCCATCTTTTCGAGGTCAGCCAGATTCACAACCGAATATTCTTTTCGGAAGATATTGGTGAACCCTCTTTTGGGAAGCCTGCGCTGAAGGGGCATCTGGCCGCCTTCAAACCCCGGCCCCTTCACACCACCGGAACGGGCCTTTTGCCCTTTATGACCTTTTCCCGCGGTTTTGCCGTTGCCGGACCCTGGACCGCGGCCGACTCTTTTTACTTTCTTTTTTGATCCGATATTCGGTTTCAGCTCTTCTAATCTCATAGTTTGCTCACGACCACCACTGACTGTAGTTTAAATTTTTTATTTATGAGTGCTTCCGCTACGCTTCTTCCACCTTGATGAGGTGGGAAACCTTGTTGATCATGCCCCGTATCTGCGGTGAATCCACACGGATCACCGAATGATTCAATTTTCTTAGACCCAGGCCAATAAGCACAACTTTATGTTTGCCCGGCCGTGCAATACCGCTCTTTACCAGCGTTATTTTTATTTTTTTTGAATCAGCGTTTGCCATGCTTATCCGAGCTCCTCTATCGTTTTTCCGCGCAACGCCGCCACTTGCGCGGCACTCCTCAACCACATCAAGCCTTTGATCGTCGCGCTGACAACATTGTGCGGATTGCTAGAGCCGAGCGATTTGCACAGCACATTCCGCACGCCCACGACTTCAAGCACGGATCTGCTCGCTCCGCCCGCAATCAATCCAGTTCCTTCAGAAGCCGGCTTGAGCAACACTTTTCCCGCTCCGTAATGGCCGAGGATAGCATGGGGTATCGTATCGCCATTGAGCGAAACCAGCACCATGTTCTTTTTGGCACGCTCGACAGCTTTCTTTATGGCAACCGGCGCCTCGGCTGCTTTGCCTTTGCCGACGCCAATTCTGCCTTTTCCGTCGCCTACAACCACGAGAGCGCTGAAATTGAACCGTTTACCACCCTTGACCACCTTGGCAACACGGTTTAAGTACACCAATTTATCTTTTAGGCCGTCGCCCTCTTCTTGATCCTTCTGATATCGCTCTGCCAATGCCGCCTCCGAAATGAAACCGTTACCTAAAAGTTAAGTCCCTTTTCACGTGCCGCTTCCGCCAGTGCTTTGATACAGCCGTGATATTGATTCCCGCCGCGATCGAACACGACGGCTTTGATATTTTTGCCGATCGCCCGTTCAGCGATATTGGCTCCAACCTTTTTGGCCGCGGCAACATTGCCGCAGTGCTTCAAGCCTTCACTCACGGCTTTCTCCGTAGAGGCGGCAGAAATCAGAGTATTCCCTGTCGTATCGTCAATAAGCTGGGCATAAATATGGCTTAGGCTCTTGTATACGCTTAACCGCGGTTTAGCCGCAGTCCCGACGACTTTTTTCCTGATGCGTTCACGCCTTCTCTGTCTGGATACTAATTTACTCTGCGCCACGATTATTCTCCGTCATGCTGATTGCCTTCCGGATGTGCCATCCGCAAGTTTCAGTCTGCTATTCGATAGTAGTAGTCCTACTTGCCGCCCTTACCAGCCTTACCTTCTTTACGCTGAATGACTTCGTTGCTGTATTTGATGCCTTTGCCCTTGTACGGCTCAGGCTTCTTCAAGCTCCTGATGTTCGCTGCGATTTGCCCCACCAGCTGCTTATCAACACCTTTGAGCGTGATCTGAGTCTGTTTGGCATCTACCGTCGCTTTGATCCCCTTGGGAAGCGGGTAAACAATCGGGTGGGAGAACCCAAGGTTCAGCATCAGGTTCGTTCCCTGTGCGGAAGCCTTGAAGCCGACGCCGGTAATATCCAGGGTCTTTTCATACCCCTTGCTTACGCCACTCACCATATTGGCAATAAGATTCCTCGTCAACCCATGCAATTCCCGGTAAATTTTCTGGTTCGTTGGACGTTCCACCAACAGCTTGTTATTCTCTTTTTTTATCGACAGTTTCGGATTCACATTCTGGCTGATTTCTCCCAGCGGCCCCTTGACCGTAACCTTGCCGGTCTCCAGCTTGGCATCGACTCCTGAGGGAATATCTATCGGTTTTTTACCAACCCTTGACATAACAGCTCCTACAGTCCTAAAAGGACGAATTCATCGCTTGAATTTACCACACGTGACAGAGCACTTCCCCGCCCACATTATCTTTCCTGGCCTGCTTTCCCGTCTGAACCCCCTTGGGCGTAGACAGGATTGCGGTACCTAAGCCTGCCAGAACCTTAGGAATGGCATCGTTGCCGGCATACACCCGGCATCCGGGTTTGCTGACCCGCTTCAGACCCTGAATCACGGGCAGTTCTTCCTCGGTGTACTTCAGGTATACGCGGATCAGTCCCTGCCTGCGGTCTTTGACCAGCTTCACGTTCTTCACGTACCCCTCGTCCTTGAGGATCTTTGCAATTTCGATCTTCAATTTCGACGAAGGAATATCGACTTTTTCATGTTTTGCCTTACTGGCGTTGCGGATACGCGTCAGCATGTCCGCTATCGGATCGGTCATCATCGATTCAAACCCCTTCTCATTACCAGCTCGCCTTGATTACACCTGGAATCTCTCCCCGGAGCGCCCTGTTCCTGAAACAAATTCTGCACATATCGAACTTCCGCAGATAACCCCGCGACCGACCGCAGATCGGACAGCGGCTGTACTCACGCACCTTGAACTTCGCCGGTCTCGATGCTTTTGCTATCAACGACTTCTTTGCCATTGCTCCTCCATCATGTCCGAGTAAACCGGACTACTTCCTATACGGCATACCCATGTGGCCGAGCAGTGCTCTGCCTTCCTCATCGGTCTTTGCCGTCGTTACGATCACAATATCCATTCCGTGGACCGAGTCAACTTTATCAATCTCGATTTCCGGGAAAATGACCTGTTCCTTGATCCCTAATGTGTAATTTCCCCTGCCGTCAAAGGACTTTGAAGAAACACCCTTGAAATCCCTGATGCGCGGGAGTGCTGCACTGATGAAACGGTCCAGAAACTCGTACATCCGTTCACGCCTGAGCGTCACCATGCACCCGATCGGCATGCCCTCGCGAAGTTTGAAGGTCGCAATGGACTTCTTGGCCTTGGTAATAACAGGCCGTTGACCGGAAATTTTCGCCATCTCCTCAGCTGCGAAGTCGAGGGCCTTTGCATTCGATATCGCTTCACCCATCCCAACGTTCAGAACAATCTTGACAAGCTTTGGGGCCTGCATAGGGTTCTTGTACTGAAATTCCTTCATCATCGCAGGTAATACCACATCGTGATACCGCTTCCGCAACCGAGGAGTCGGGATACTTTCAGGAGCGCCTTTTTCCTTCACTTCACCTTTTGACTCAACAGCAGGTGCTTTCGTCTTTGCCGCTCTTGGGGCTTTGGTCGTCGCTTTTTTCTGGTCGCCGCCCTTTGTTTCTTTCGTTTTGTCTTTTTTATCAGCCATAGCTCGTTTTCCCTGTTATTATCGGCTTTGAATAAACTGTCTCTGCAGTCCCTGAATATTAATCAATGGCCTCGTTGCAATTTTTACATACCCTTACTCGTGCGCCTTCGCCCTGGGCCTTCCGGGCGATCGTGGTGGGCTTATCGCACTTGGAGCAGACAAGCTGAACATTCGAGGCAGCAATCGGGCTTTCCTTCTCCACAATGCCGCCCTGCCTGAGCTGCTGGTTCGGACGTGTGTGGCGCTTGATCATATTCAGTTTCTCGATAAGGACCCTGTTGGTAGTCGGATAAACCGCTATCACCCTGCCACGTTTTCCTTTTTCCTTGCCGGAGATGACCAACACATTATCGTTCTTCTTTATCTGCATAGTCCTTGTCCTGATTTTCCTTAGCGATTTATTAAACGTAACCGATACTAGAGTACTTCGGGCGCCAAAGAAATTATTTTCATAAAATTCTTTTTGCGGAGTTCCCGTGCAACAGGACCGAAGATGCGAGTTCCGATCGGTTCATTAGAATTATTAATCAAAACAGCGGCGTTCCTGTCAAACTTGATATATGATCCGTCCTGCCGGCGGACTTCTTTTGTCGTACGCACGACAACCGCCTTTGCCACGGTTCCCTTTTTCACCTGGCCCTCGGGAATGGCCATCTTGATAGCCACAACGATCACATCGCCCAGTGAAGCGTATCGCTTGCGCGTACCGCCGAGCACCTTTATGCACATGACTTTTTTTGCGCCGGAGTTATCGGCCACATCCAGTACTGTCTGTTGCTGAATCATATCTCAATCCTCTGTAAAGAGTTTTCGCTTCTGAATTTAATTTGCCTTCTCGATGATCTCAAGCACTTTCCAGCGCTTTTCTTTGGAGAGCGGCCGCGTCTCAATGAACCGCACCGTATCACCAACCTTACACTCGTTCTTTTCGTCATGAGCCTTGAACTTGGTAGTCCGCTTGACGGTTTTCCCATACTTAGAGTGGGCAATACGTCTCGTCACAGCCAGCACGACGGTCTTATTCATTTTGTCGCTGATAACCTGCCCGATGTACGCTTTTCTCTTTTTAGCCTCTTCCATATTTTTCCTTTAACACTGTTTTTGCTTTGGCGATATCCTTGCGCAGTATCCTCAGGCGCATCGGGTTTTCTATCTGGCCCATGGCCTGTTGAACACGAAGGTTAAATAACTCTTTCTTGATGTCTGCCGCCTTTGCCTGAAGCTCTTCGTTCGACAGGTCTCTCAACTCTCTTATTTTCATATGTCAGCCTCCCGAGAGACGAACTTCGTCGCAACCGGCAACTTATACGCTGCCAGCCGAAACGCTTCTCTGGCAACGGACTCGTCAACGCCGCCCATCTCGTAGAGCACCCTACCCGGTTTCACAACAGCAACCCAGTACTCCGGCGCTCCCTTTCCTTTTCCCATGCGGGTTTCAGCAGGTTTTTTCGTAATTGGTTTGTCGGGGAAAATGCGAATCCATATTTTCCCTCCGCGCTTGACGTAGCGGGTCATGGCGATACGTGCTGCTTCTATCTGTCTGCTCGTAATCCAGCCCGGTTCCAGAACCTTGAGGCCGTACTCCCCGTAGCTGACCTCGGCGCCACGATAGGCAATACCGGTCATTCTGCCTTTATGCATCTTCCTATGTTTTACTCGTTTGGGTGCTAACATGTTGACGATCCTTTAGTCCAGCGATAATCGTTCGATTAAGAATTTTTGTTACGCAACAGTTGTCGGCTGCTGAAGCACGTCGCCTCGGTAAATCCAAACCTTAACGCCAATCTGGCCCATTGTGGTCTTTGCCTCGAAGAACCCATATTGGATATCCGCGCGGAGCGTATGAAGCGGTACTCGCCCCTCACGGTACCACTCGGTCCTTGCAATTTCTGACCCGGCGAGTCTTCCAGCGCACATAATTTTTACGCCCTGCGCGCCCAAACGAAGCGCCGACGTTACGGCCTTCTTCATGGCTCTCCGGAAGGCTATCCGGCGTTCGAGTTGCAACGCAATATTCTCGGACACCAGCTGGGCATCCAGTTCCGGACGTCTAATTTCCTGAATGTTGATGTACATCTGCTTCCCAGTCATGGCTTCGAGGTCTTTCTTCAGTTTATCTACCTCGGCACCCTTCTTTCCGATAATGATGCCCGGACGTGCAGTATGAATATTGATCTTTGCCTTCTGGCCTGCTCGCTCGATCTCCACCTTGGCAACCCCGGCATGCATAAGCCTTTCCTTGACAATTTTGCGGATCTTGATATCCTCATGAAGAAGCGCAGCATAGTTCTTCTGAGAAAACCAGCGCGAGTCCCATGTCTTTATGATCCCGAGCCGCAGCCCGATTGGATGTACCTTCTGTCCCATGATGCCTCCGTAAAAGTACCTACGCTGATAGCACCAGCGTTATATGGCTCGTTCGCTTTTTGATCACGTTCCCACGTCCCATGGCTCGAGCGCGCATCCGTTTCATGGTAACGCCCTGATTCACAAAAGCCTTGCTGACCTTGAGCGTATCCAGATCGCCGACTTTCTTCTGTTCGGCGTTGGCGACTGCGGAATCCAGCAGCTTTTTGACAATCCGCGCGGCGTGGAGCGGCGTGAACGTAAGAATGTTGATGGCATCTCCCACCATTTTACCGCGGATGAGATCTATCACCTGTCGCGCCTTGCGCGGCGTAATTCGTATATGTCTGACTGTAGCGCTTGCTTCCATCTGACCTTCCTCACTCTCAAAAACGGTGCGCTCTGCGTTCTATTTCGGAGCACTCGTCTTTTCCGCGGCCTTTGATCCCCCGTGTGCCTTAAACGTCCGTGTCGGCGAAAACTCTCCGAGCTTGTGGCCGACCATGTTCTCTGTGACATATACCGGGATAAACTTCCTCCCGTTATGCACCGCCATGGTGTGACCTACAAAATCAGGCGTAATCGTCGATCTCCGGGACCAGGTCTTGAGGATCTTCTTTTCCCCGGTGGAATTCATAGCCTCAACTTTTTTCATGAGGCTGTCATCTATAAAAGGGCCTTTTTTAACTGATCTCGGCACCGCAATCCTCCGCTTCTTCGTTTACCTGCTCTTGGTTCTTCTCGAAATAATAAATTGACTTGTAGATTTATTTTTCCGCGTTCTCTTTCCATCCGGAAGACCCCAAGGCGAGCAGCCAGGCCTTCCTCCCGATGACTTTCCTTCGCCGCCGCCGAGAGGATGGTCAACAGGATTCATGGCTACACCGCGTACCCGCGGTCGCATCCCCATCCAGCGAGCCCTGCCGGCCTTGCCAATGCTGATATTTTCATGGTCGAGATTGCCAACCTGCCCAATCGTGGCCATGCATTCAGAACGGACCTTTCGGACCTCTCCAGAGTTAAGCCGCAACGTAGCATATTCGCCTTCACGGGCGAGAAGCTGTACGGTAGAACCGGCGCTCCGCGCAAGTTGTCCGCCGGCACCCTTCTTGAGCTCCACGTTATGAATATTGGTTCCTACCGGAATCGCACTCATTGGCAACGCATTCCCAATTTTGATGTCTGCATCCGGACCGGACACAACATCATCTCCCACCTTCAACCCGAGCGGAGCAATGATATAGCGTTTCTCTCCGTCCGCATAATTGAGAAGAGCGATTCTCGCTGTACGGTTGGGATCATATTCGATTTCAGCTACCTTCGCAGGCACGCCGATTTTATCACGTCTGAAATCGATCACTCGATATTTTTTCTTATGCCAGCCGCCCCGGTAGCGAGCGGTTATTTTGCCGCGGTTATTCCTTCCGCCGCTCTGGCTGATTTTTACGACGAGCGATTTTTCCGGAGTGCTTCGCGTAACCTCTTCAAAGGTCGAGGTAGTCTGGAAGCGCTTTCCTGGAGACGTTGGGTTGTAAGTTTTTACCGGCATTTAAGCACCCTCAAATATATCGATCTTTTCACCAGGCTTAAGCGTTACGTAGGCTTTCTTCCAGTCGGATCTGCGGCCGAGCCGCTGGCCCACACGCTTGTTCTTGCCTGCGTTTTTTACCGTTGTCACACCCGCAACCTTTACTTTAAAAATTCCTTCTATCGCCTTCTTCACCTGCACCTTATTCGCATCTATCTTCACTTCAAAGGTCAACACGTTGTTTTTCTCTTTCAGCCGTGCGCCTTTCTCGGTTATCCGCGGCACCCGTATGACATCATAGAGATCCATCATTTCCCGTATACCTCCTGCATGGCGTTAAGCGCGTCCTGCGTAGTAATGAGGTATTGGTACTTAAGCAGGTCATAGACGTTGATGTTGTCCATCCTGAGCACTTTTACCGACGGAACGTTTCTCGCTGCGAGCGTCAGGTTTTTGTTCTCAGTTTTTATGAGCACGAGAACGGTCTCCTGCACGCCGAGCGTATCCAGCAATGTCGAAACCAACTTCGTTTTTGGTTCGGCCAATTCGAGGCTGTTCACCAAAATCAGCCTGTTATCGGCAACCTTTGACGAGATAGCATCAACAAGAGCCGCTCTCTTTTCCTTCTTCGGAAGAGCATAGGAATAGTCTCTGGGCATCGGTCCGAAAATTGTTCCACCGTGTCTCCAGAGGGGGGAACGGTTGCTGCCCGCGCGCGCGCGGCCCGTGCCTTTCTGCTTAAACGGCTTCTTTCCGCCACCGCTTACGAGCGCCTTGTTCTTGGTGGCTGCGGTTCCTGCCCGCCGGTTTGCCAGCTGATTGACGACTGCAGCATGCATAAGGTGCGGTCGTACTGCAGCCGAGAACACGCTCGGAAGCTCTACATCCTTTACTTTCTTGTTGCTCTGATCAACCATTACGACTGACGGCATTTTGCGAATCCTCTTATTCTTAATCAGCCTTATATATTAGAATGAGACCATTGGCACCGCCCGGGACCGCTCCGCGAACAAACAGCAGATTCTGGTCAGGCCGGACTTCAACAATCTCGATATTTTTTACTGTTACGTTCGCAGTACCCATGTGTCCGGGGAGCTTCTTGCCGGGCCACACGCGCGAGGGGTAGGCGCTGGCTCCGATAGAACCCGGTCTCCGGTTGAACATGGAACCATGGCCGCCAGGACCGCCGGCGAAATTATGCCGCTTCATAACTCCGGCAAAACCTTTCCCCTTGCTGACCCCGCTCACCGCAATTCGCTCGCCTTTTTTGAATATATCTACCGTAACTACCTGGCCGTTCTCAAATTCTGAAGTCCGGAATTCTCGCAAAAACCGATGGGGCTGGATGTTCACCTTCTTGAAATGTCCAGCAACCGCCTTGGTCACCCGGTCCTTTTTCTTTTCTTCTTCAAATGCCAGCTGTATAGAATCATAGCCATCCACTGCAGAGGTCTTTTTCTGAACAACCGTGCAGGGGCCGGCCTGAATGACAGTAACCGGAATCAATTCCCCGCCGCTGAACTGCTGGCTCATGCCTATTTTTTTTCCAATAATTCCCTTACTCATTGCATTTCCCCTCATCCGCCCGGCCCACGATCACCATGTAACCAGTCTGTTTGCGGTTTGGTTTCTTCCTACAGCTTTATCTCCACATCGACACCGGCAGCAAGATCCAGTTTCATCAGTGCATCTACCGTTTGCGGTGTTGGATCCAGGATGTCCATCAGCCGCTTATGAGTCCGAATCTCGAACTGTTCACGGGATTTTTTGTCCACGTGAGGAGAACGAAGCACGGTCCAGCGGTTAATCCTGGTCGGAAGCGGAATCGGTCCTGACACCTTGGCACCGGTTCTTTTCGCTGTATCCATGATCTCCACCGTAGATTGGTCGAGCAGTCTATGGTCATATCCTTTGAGTCGTATTCTGATCTTCTGTGTCACGTGCAGTCCCTTCTCTTTCTTACTCGATCACTTGGGTAATAACGCCTGCGCCCACCGTACGGCCGCCTTCGCGAATGGCGAAACGCAGGCCCTGGTCCATGGCGATCGGCGTGATCAGTTCGACGCTGCAGGTCATGTTGTCGCACGGCATCACCATCTCGACGCCTTCGGCAAGCGTTACGACGCCCGTCACGTCCGTGGTCCGGAAGTAGAACTGGGGACGGTAACCCTTGAAGAACGGCGTGTGCCGGCCGCCTTCTTCCTTCGTCAGGATGTACGCTTCGGC
>DAIDTZ010000295.1 GCA_027456925.1 Nitrospirota bacterium | reverse complement strand
TTATTTGAGTGATATAATCTCATTATGGAACGGCAATACTCTCCTGAAGACCATTTGACCAGCCTGACACAGAAATGGATCGGCTCCATTTTTTTGATGGGCGCTATCCTCTTTCCGGCGCTGGAATTCATGGATTATTTCGTCTCCCCCGATAAATTCATGCGGTTCATGATTTACCGGCTGGTCATTTCCGCGATCCTCGTAGCATTATACTTTCTGAACAAGCTGAGACAGGGCAGGCTCTACCAGTATGTCATTGCCGCCACCGGGGCCACCCTGTGCGCGGTCACTGTCGAGATCGCCATTCTGCAGACCGGGGGCCAGAGCTCAACGTACTATGCCGCCATGATGATCCTTGCGATCTGCTGCCTCGGTTTTGCGCCCATGAACATGCCCTTGTCGTTCCTCCTCGTGGGGATCGTGTACAGCATCTATGTGGTGCCCATCGTGCTTACCGAGAACATCACCAGCGGCGTATTCATCAGCAACAACGCGTTTCTCATATCGATGTTCGTCATTGGCTTACTGCTCAGGTATAACAATCAAAAACTGCTGGTCACGGAGCTGCAGCTCAGGGCGGAGCTTTCCGAGGACAAGCATAAGCTTGAATTATTTTCCAGCAGCCTGAAAGAGCAGGTCGCTGAAAAATCGGGGGCGCTTGCCATCACGGAACAAAAATACCGGGCCTTGTTCGACAATGCCAATGACGGGATCGCCGTTCTCGACCAGAGCGGGAACATCACGGACGTGAACTACCGGTTCTGCGAGCTCCACGGTTTCGAGCGGGAAACCGTGATCGGTACGCACTTCAGGATCCTCGAAATAGAACACCGCGCGGGAGAGATCGATGAGCGGTTAAAACAGATCCTGGACGGCAAATCCATCGTGTATGAGGCCGAACACTACCGGAAAGACGGGAGCAGGGTCTTTTTTGAGGTCAGCTCGAAAGCCATCGACATCGGAGGCGTGCTCCATATCCAGTCGTTCCACCGCGACATCACGGAAAAGAAGAAGCTCCAGGAACAGGTCATGCAGTCGCAGAAGATGGAATCCATGGGCGTGCTCGCCGGAGGCATCGCCCACGACTTTAATAATATTCTCACGGCCATTCTCGGCCACACCGAGGTCCTGCGGCGGCATATCGGTAACGACGAATTCAGCAAGCGAAGGATAAAGACCGTTGAGGACGCCGCCAGGCGCGCGGGCCAGATGGTTTCGAAACTCCTGAGTTTTGCCCGGAAGGAGACCCTGGAACTGGCGCCGACCGACCTGAACGTTGTTGTGACGGACACAATCGAGCTTCTGGGGCGGTCGCTCATCGACCGTAATATCAAGGCGAAGGTAGAGATGGGGAAGGACATCCCCGCCATCTACGGCGACAGCATTCACCTCGAACAGATTATCACCAACCTTGTCATGAATGCCATGGACGCCATGCCGGGAGGCGGGTCTTTGACGATATCGACCTCAGCCGTAGAGATGGGCCCGCAGGCGCAACAGATGCATCCTTTTCTGCCGCCCGGCAAGTACGTGGTTCTCACGGTCAGGGACAAAGGACAGGGGATTCCACAGGAGATCATGGGCCGCATCTTCGACCCTTTCTTTACCACGAAACCGGTGGGCAAGGGAACCGGGCTGGGTCTTGCCATGGTGTATGGACTCGTGAAAAGCCATAAGGGAGAAGTGCGCGTGCGGAGCAGGGAGGGTGCGGGAACGACCTTTGATATCTATTTGCCTGCCCTGGATGAAAACGTGAAACAGCCCGCATTGGAGCCTGTTGATATTTCACGCCTGGTCGCATCGGGAAACAAGCGCATTCTTGTCGTGGACGACGAGCGGGACGTCCTGTCCTATATCAAGGACACGCTGGACGCCCACGGGTACAGGACTTTTGTTGCCGACAACCCGGTATACGCGCAGGAACTCTTCCAGGAAATGTCGGGAGATATCGACCTGGTCATTACGGACATGATCATGCCGCTCATGAACGGTTCGGAATTGTCCAGAAAACTCAGGGAAATGAAAGGAGCTGTCAAAGTGATCGGCATTTCCGGCTACAGCGGCGGCAGTCTTTTGAATGAGTTGCGGGACATTGATCGCCTGATCAAAAAACCCTTTGATGGCGTTACTCTGCTGACAACGGTCCGGGAGGCGCTGGAGAAGGGAGAGAGCAAAAAGGAACTGTTGGCCTGAGTTTGCCCGGGCTTCAAAGTCCTCGAAAGATATTGGCCCTGATCCGGAATATTCTTCCCCTGCCTGTCGTTATAAATCCGCTGCTCTTTCCCCATTCCACACATTCAACTTTCCCGCGCCGTCAAACTCGGCAATGAGCCGTTCTCCTGTCTCGAGTTCGCAGGTAAGCAAAGTCCCTTGTTCTACAGGAGACAATCCTTTCAGCTGGAGATAGGACAACAGCACGTTCCGGTGGTTGAGATCATACCGCGCGTTGAGGTCCGACAAATGGCGAAACAAGCTTGCCCGGTCAAAAGAAGGTTCCCTATCAATGGAATTTTCGAAGATCAGGAGATATGCCGCCCCTCCTTCATAGCTGTCCCGAAAAAAACTATTCGCCCGGGAGATTTGCGTGGAAACCATTGCTAAGGCATTGCCGTCCGTCCGGGTAAGATCAATCGACGGGACGGTGAATTCCCGGATTTCTTCCTGTGCGCCCCAGTGCCGGAGATCCAATGAGGCCTGCACCAGCATTTCCGGTATTTCCGGCTGTTCTTCGGCCCATGCCCACAGCCAGGTGAGGCTGTTGTCGGATTCCGTGCCCAGGACCTGGAAGGGGAACGCAAGATCGCGGCTGAACCGGATTATGCCGGCATCGAGGTCTATCTCATACAGGTTTTCCCCGGCTATCCCTGCCAGTTTGTCCCGCTTTTCGAGTGAAATGAGCGCGTATTGTTCAAGGTAATCTTTCAAGGTTTTCATTCGGCGCCTTTGATTTTTCATCAGGGAATTGAATGCGACATGACTCTACTGTTCTTTCGGGAAATTTGCAACAATGCAACAATGACGGAAACTGCAGGTCAGAGAACTCTCTTCATTATCATCATCCGTACACATGGCCCTGGATAGTCCAGTGCAGGAACTGGTGGATCTCGTCGGCTGCGGACTTGGCGCATTCGCGCCCATAGTCGCTGACATCAAGAAGCCCTTTTTCGCCGACCGGCTTTACCGTTTGTTCGTCCAGTATGCGGTATCGTCTGGCCAGATGACCGAGGCTTATGAGCGCGTTGCCCCGAACCTTGTCGTTTTCCGACGAACAGAGCCGGATGCAGACTGACTGGATGAAGTGAAAATCGAGGTCTGAAAGCGCAAGTGTAATGGCGACCAGCCGGAGTTCCGCCGCATCGTTCCGCTGGAGCGCATTCATCACCTCTTTTACCGTAATAACGCCCTGATCCTGGAGTTTCTTTTTCACCGTCGAGGCCATCCAGCGTGCGCATGCATGGCAAGATCATACCCCAGGGGTTTGCCGTAGTCAAGAAATGAAGGGGCGAAAAACTGATACTGCCATGATTTTACCTCCCCTTCGGATGGCGGTCTTCGGCTGCGATAATCAAGCGGCCTTTTCCGCCTCCTCCGAGTATGTGCCGTAGCGCGCTTCGCTGTTGCATTTCGCGCGATGATAAAACACCCTCTGGGCTTCCAGCACATTGGATGCCAATCCCTTCCATGCGCTGAGGGCGGGTTCCTGCAATGCCCGGGCAAAAGAGAAACTGATCTCCCACGGGTGACTGCCGACAGCATTCATCGCGTTCAGACGCCTGGTCGCCTGTTCAGGACTCTGCCCCCCGGAAAGAAAAACGATGCCCGGAACCGCGGTTGGGACGACGCGCCGCAGGGTTCTGATGGTCCGTTCCGCCACTTCCTCGGCGCTTGCCTGCTCCGGAGATTGCTTTCCCGGAAGAACCATGCTGGCTTTGAGCAGCATGCCTTCAAGATGAACGCGATAGTCCCGGAGTGTGGAAAAAACGCTCCCAAGCGTTGCAAAGGTCGCCTCTTCGCAGCGTTCGATGCCATGGTCGCCGTCCATAAGCACTTCAGGTTCCACCACCGGCACGAGTCCCGCCTCCTGGGAAAGAGCGGCGAAGAGGGCAAGAGCGTGCGCATTGGCGCTGATGTTCCCGGGAGTGGGAATATTGTTGCCGATGGTTATGACCGCACGCCATTTTGTGAACCGGGCGCCCAGGTCCCGGTATTGGCTCAAGCGTTCCCGAAGTCCGTCGAGTCCGGCAGTCATTTTTTCGCCTGGAAATCCCGGCATATCGAACGTTCCCTTATCGACCTTAATGCCGGGCAGTATGTTTTTGCGGTTTAACACATCGACGAACGGTCTTCCATCGCTTGCTTTCTGACGGATCGTTTCGTCGAACAGGATCACCCCGCTGATGTAGGCTTCAACGCTGGCTGTCGTGAAAAAAAGCTCACGGTAAGCACGTCGTGTTTCTTCGTTCGATTCGATGTTCAGGGCAGTAAACCGTTTTTGAATCGTTGGAAAACTTTCATCCGCGGCCAGCAGACCTTTGCCTTTG
>DAIDTZ010000294.1 GCA_027456925.1 Nitrospirota bacterium | reverse complement strand
GATCACGGCGACGTCGGACACGGTCAGCTGGAGCGGGCCTGCGCACTGCTGGCGGGCGATCAGGCCGGTAACGGACCGGTCGACCTTGTTTGTGAGGAACCGTTTGGAACCCACGGAAACGAGACGAAGAACGCGGTCGAGGGCCTGACGTACGGAGAGGTCCTTCGGAAGAACGAGCGGCTTGAGCGTTGTCTTTTTTCGATCGAGCGTGAAAACTTTTTGCGGCATGTCGCCGAGCACTTTGGCAAGCTCGAGATTCTCCGGCGTGGAGTTATTGGTCTCATCATACAGCACAATATAGCCGTCGCCGGTCACGGCGCCGATGACTGCCATGGGCACTTTCTCGCGGTTGCAGAGCGACTGAAAGAGCTCTTCCTGTTCTGGCTTCAAGAGGAGCGCGTTCTGCTCCTGGTATTCAGCGCCCCAGATCTCGAGCACCGAAAGCGTGGTGTCGCCGACCTGGATCTTCCTGATCTCGATCTTTGCCCCTGCAGGGTGCACGATTTCCTTCACCACATTGCAGTTGCCGCCTGCGCCCTGGTCGTGGATGCTTTGGATCGGGTTCTTTTCTCCCAGCTCCACGCAGGCGCGGATTACGCGGTTCAGTTTCTGCTCCATCTCCGCGTCGCCGCGCTGGACTGCGTTAAAATCGAGCTCGGCAATGTTCTCGCCCTGGATCATGGACGAAGCGGCGCCGCCGCCCATGCCGATGCGATACGCCGGGCCGCCGATCTTGATTACGAGCATGCCCTTCTGTGCTTCGGTCTTCCCGGTATGCCGGCCGTCCATCTGGCCGATGCCCGCGGAAAACATGATGGGCTTGAGCCATTCACGCCGCTCGCCGTCGGGCAAACGAAGGCCGAAGGAGCGCGTGAAGCCCTGGATCACCGGTTCGCCGAACTTGTTGCCGTAGTCCGAGGCGCCGTTGCTCGCTTCGAGCTCGATCCGGAGAGGCGAGGCAAGATTATTTGGATACGAATATGCGTCGTCTTCCCAGGGAAGCGTGTATCCGGGAATGCGGAGGTTGCCGACGCAGTAGGCCGCGGTGCCGGCGACCACGAGGCCGCCCGTACCGGTCGCCTGCACATCGCGGATGCGGCCGCCCGTGCCGGTTTCAGCCCCGGGGAAGGGAGCAACGCCCGAGGGGAAGTTGTGCGTTTCCGCCGTGAAGATAATGTGGTATTTGCGCTTTGCCTCGCGGAACGCAGAGGGCTTGCCGATGAGATCCGGGATGATGGTCGTGATGTCATAGCCCCTGATGGCGCTCGAATTGTCGCTGAAGGCAATGACGCTGTTGTTCCTGTTCGCATCATAGGTGGCCTTCACGATCTGCATCAGGGTGTCGGGGATTTCCTTGCCGTTTACGATGAGCTTGCCGCGGAAGAACCAGTGGCGGGAGTGCTCGCTGTTCGACTGCGACAGATCGAAGCATTCCACATTCGTCGGGTTGCGCTTGATCTCCTTGACAAAGAGGTTCGTGTAGTAGTCCAGGTCCCAGTCATCGAGGCCGAGGCCCATTTCGCGGTTGATTTTTTCGAGCGCCGGCCTTCCCTCTTCCCGGAGCGGCACGATGCGCACGGGCTCGGGTTTGATGCCGGTCTCGAAAGTTGAAAGCGGTGCCGGATAGGGGCACTCGGTCATGCGGTCGTGCACCAGAGAAAGAAAAGCAGCTCTCTGCTCATTGCTCATGGTCGCCTTGCCGTCAAGCGCGAGCAGGTACCGGCGCGAACGCTCGATGCGGGAGATTTTCTTGAGTCCGCAGGCATGGCACACCGAGACCGCGTTTGTGGACCAGGCGGTCGTAAAGTTCATGCGCGGGCCCGCTTCCAGAACCAGGGTCCGGGGTCCGGGGTCAGGAAACTTCGGTCGGAAAACTGTTCCGGCTCAAAGGTCTCGGCAAGGAGCCAGCGGAGAAGGCGCATCTCATCAGCAGTGAGCGGACTGTCCGCAGCCACGTTAAAACAGAACTCGGTCTCGATCGCGCGCAGTGCGGAGGAGACCTTGTCTTGAGCGGCAGCTACGAGGCCCGCGGTCTGGTATGCTGAAAGAGCCGGAGTGCGAAAGAGATGAAAGAGGACCATTGTTGTCTCGTTAGTACGTTCCGAAATGCTCGGGCACGGTTTGGGACACCACAAAGATAAGAAGAAAGGGCTGGGAACGGGAAAGGGAGGAGACAGTGCCGGGCAATGCTCCTGCTCCCCGTTCCGGTTTCTTCGCATGGTTGGCCGGCCTATCGCAGAGCGGCAAAAGTTTACCGGTCTGTGAGCGACACGACCTTTTGTTCAACGGTTTTTGTTTCAACGGCGCCCATCTCGCACTTCCCGTTCAAGGTCACGCCTTCTTCGATAATGAGCTTGGGCGTCCGAATGTTGCCCTGGATGTTCGCCGGAGCCAGGACGTGTACCTTCAGGCCGGCGTTGATATTGCCGACGACCTTGCCGCTGCAGATGAGTGTGCCGATGGTTATTTCGCCCTGGAGCAAAGCACCGTCGCCGGCGATCAACGTATCTTTGGAAACTACTTCCCCCTCGACCTTGCCGTCAACGCGGATGGTGCCCTCGAAGCTGAGCACGCCTTTGAATTCCGTGCCCTTACCGAGGAAGGCGGTGATCTCCGCCTGTTCAGGTGAGCCCGATCCTTTTTTCAACATGAATGAATCCTCCTCAAGAAGCTGATTTAAAAAAAAGTGCCGCAGCGGTCACAGAGTATACAGAGAAAAGAACTGCCGGTGTAGTAAAGAGACGAACACCCTTTTTCAGCGAACTCCGTGTTCTGCGCGGCTGAAATTATTAAACGTTTGTTACCCGATCTTCTCCAGGATCCTGTCCAGGTCCTCGGGAGAGTAGTACTCGATCACGATTCTGCCGCCCTTTGATTTCGAGGTAATGCTCACCTTGGTGCCGAGAGATTTCCTTAATTTTTCCTCGACCGATTTCAGTTCGTGGTTCGGGCGGGTTTTCTTTTCTTTCTGCGGGTTCTTCA
Source organism: Nitrospirota bacterium (assembly GCA_027456925.1). Lineage (GTDB taxonomy): Bacteria > Nitrospirota > UBA9217 > UBA9217 > UBA9217 > JAJYKN01. Next base: position 1,670 of record DAIDTZ010000294.1, on the reverse strand, counting down.
GCCCGTGGGCGAGCGCTTCCGCTTCGCGCACCGAGAGGCCCTTTTTCACGATTGATGCGGCAGCCTGCAGCTGGTCGCGGACGCGGTCCAGGGACAGGAGCGCTTTGGCGTGTCCCATGCTGAGAGCGCCCGACGACAGGTCGTGCTTGATCTCCTTCGGGAGACCGAGAAGACGCAGGAAGTTCGTGACCGTGGAGCGTTCTTTCCCGACGCGCCTGGCGAGGTCCTCCTGCGTGAGCTTGAACTCGTCCTGTAATCGCTTGTACGCTTCGGCTGCTTCGAGCGGGTTCAGGTCTTCCCGCTGGATGTTTTCGATCAGCGCCATTTCGAGGAGCTCGCGCTTGGTCGCTTCTTTTACGAGCGCCGGGATGGTCTTGAGCCCCGCGAGACGCGACGCGCGCCACCGGCGTTCCCCGGCGATCAACTGATAGCCGCCGCCTGCTTTGTGCACGATGATCGGTTGGATCACCCCTTGTTCTTTTATCGAGGCGGCGAGTTCCTTGAGCTTCTCGTCATCGAAGAACTTGCGGGGCTGGTAATCGTTCGGAACGATCTTGTCCAGCTCGATCTCGCTGATGCCGAGCGCTTTTTTCTCCTTGTCGTCGAGAGCGGACAAATCGGGGATGAGCGCGCCGAGGCCCTTACCGAGCGCCTGCTTTTGCATTGCTGATGACCTCCTTCGCCAGTTCCAGGTAGCTCTGTGCGCCGCGGGACCGGATATCGTAGAGCAGCACGGGCTTGCCGTGGCTCGGCGCTTCGGAGAGCGCAACGTTCCGGTGGATGACCGTTGTGTAGACCTTGTTCCCGAAATACTTGCGCACCTCGCTCGCCACCTGGTCGGCAAGGTTGTTCCTGCTGTCGTACATGGTCAGGAGCACGCCTTCGACGGCGAGATTGGGGTTCAGGTCCTGTTTGATGAGCTTGATGGTGTTCATGAGCGCCGACAAACCTTCCAGTGCGTAATACTCGCACTGCACCGGGATGATGACGCCGTCCGCTGCCGTGAGAGCATTCACGGTCAGGAGGCCGAGCGACGGCGGACAGTCGATGAAAATATAATCGTAATTATTCCGGGCGGACGCGAGGGCTCTTTTCAGCACATGCTCGCGGGCGATCATCTGGATAAGTTCCACCTCGACGCCGACGAGATCGATCTTGGCCGGGACCACGTCGAGCCAGGGGAAGTGCGTCGATTTCTTGATGTCCTCGAGCGACTTTTTGCCGGTAAACAGGTCGTAAGTGCTTCCTCCCGCTTCATTCCGGTCGATGCCCATCCCGCTTGTTGAGTTCCCCTGCGGGTCGGAATCGATGAGAAGCACTTTTTTTTCCGCGGCAGCGAGCGAGGCGGCGATGTTCACGGTGGTCGTGGTTTTGCCCACGCCGCCCTTTTGATTAGCGATTGCTATGACTCTGCCCATGCTTCTTGACACCCCTCGAAAGCACCGGATTATAACCGACGTACTTTACCATAGGAAGGTTATAAAAGGAAGAAAAAAACTCGGTTTTTACCGCAGAGCGCGCGCCAAACACTGAGAATGCTTGAGTATCCACGACAGGACCGAGGGTTCCACGTGGAACATCGGGGAGAAAAAAACGGCAGGACGGATTTGCCGTCCTGCCGGGGCAGGAAATCGATATCAAACAGCCGCTTCTGCTTCCGCGCATTCTGC
>DAIDTZ010000293.1 GCA_027456925.1 Nitrospirota bacterium | reverse complement strand
CGACACGTCCCAGAGCGGCGGCGGCGCTCTTCCCACGGGTATTTTCCCGACCAAGACCGTCTGCATCCGTCACGGGCAATTGAGCGCAAATCAGATCGAGTCCCTACTCCGCCTCGGCAAGCCGCACATCATCACGCGCATCAAGGATAGCATGGTCATCTTCGATCCGCGGACGCTGAATGATGAGGAGATCGGAAAGATCGTTGTGAGAGTAAAGCAAATACTTCAGGAGTCAGGAGTCAGGAGCCTTGGAGAATAGCAATTTTGTTTTTGCTCCGGCTTTTCCTGCTGCCTTCTGTCTTCTGTCTTCTGACCTATGAAATACATCATCCTCGGCACAGCCGGACATATTGATCATGGAAAATCTACTCTCGTCAAGGCATTGACCGGCACGGACCCGGACCGTCTTAAGGAAGAGAAAGAACGGGGCATCACGCTCGACCTCGGGTTCGCTTCCCTTGACCTTCCGGGAGGCAACCGCCTCGGAATCGTGGACGTTCCGGGCCATGAAGGCCTCATCAAGAACATGCTCGCCGGCGTGGGAGGCATCGACATCGTGATGCTCGTGATCGCGGCCGACGAGGGCGTCATGCCCCAGACCCGCGAGCATCTTGCCATCTGCGATCTCCTCCAGGTGAAAAAGGGCATCATCGTCCTTACCAAGATGGACATGGTTGAAAAGGACTGGCTTGTTCTGGTGCAGGACGAGGTGCGCGACTTCGTCAAAGGCACTTTCCTGGAAAAGTCCCCCATCGTTTCCGTGTCCTCCAAGACAGGGGAGAACCTGCAAATGCTCGTGCAGGAGCTCGCAAAACTTTCGGACGACGTTGCTCCGAAATCCTCAAACGGCATCCTGCGCCTTCCCATCGACCGCGTGTTCACCATGAAAGGGTTCGGCACCGTCATCACCGGCACCCTGCTCTCCGGCACGATCAGTACGGAGCAGGAAGTGGAAATCCTGCCCAAGGGTATCAAAACAAAAGTCCGCGGCATCCAGTCCCACAACCAGGCTGTCTCGCGCTCCGTGGCAGGCCAGCGTACGGCGGTCAACCTCCAGGGGATAGAGAAGGACCAGCTTTCCCGCGGAGACACGATCGTGAGCGCGGGATTCTTTGCGCCGACCAAAACGCTCGACGCAAAGCTCGACCTCCTGAAGCAGGCCCCGCGGGGGCTCAAGACCGGCGGCCGGGTGCGGTTTTACAACACGACCCAGGAAGCCATCGGCAGGATCACGCTCCTCGGAAAAAGCACGCTCGCCCCGGGCGAGGAAGCATACGCGCAGATACGGCTCGAGCAGCCGGTGATCGTCCAGCACGGAGCCCGGTACATCCTGCGCTTTTATTCACCCATGGAAACCCTGGGCGGCGGCATGGTGCTGAACCCCCATGTGAGGCGGCATAAAAACGCGACGATGCAGGAGTCGCTCAAAAACCTCGGCATGCTCGAAAAGGGAAGCTTCGAAGACAAGCTCGGGCTGCTCATCGCAGGGAAAGGCCTCGCCGGTATGGAAGAACCCGAGGCCATCGGGACCATGGCTGCCGACAAGCAGGAAACGACGTCAGCCCTGGCCAGCCTGGCGCAGAAGAAGACGGTGCTGCGAGTGGACAACCTCTACGTTCACGCATCCCATCTGGGAGCGCTCGAACAGAGGGTCCTCGCTCTGATCAAACAGTACCACAAGGACAACCCGCTCAAACCCGGGCTTGACAAGGAAGAATTGAAGGGCGCGCTCAAAATGCGCCTTTCCATCAAGGTCCTGAACATGACTGTCGACGGACTGGTAAAGAAGAAACAGATCGAAGCAGAAGGCTCGAAACTCAAGGTCCCGGGATTTAAAGCTGCCCGCGGCGCAATCCAGGACGAGGTCAAGAACAAGATCGTTGAAGCCATCACCAAAGGCGGGACCCAGCCGCCCGTGCGGGAAGAACTCCCCACGCTCTTCGGCATTGCGGAAAGAGATGCAAAGGACCTGCTCAAGCTCCTTTCCGACGAAGGCCGCACGGTCCGGATCAACGACTCGCTCCACCTCGACCGGGAAGTCGTGGAAAAGGTCAGGGCGGATCTCAGGAAGTTTCTTGAGGGAAAAAAGGAGATCACCATGGCAGAATTCCGCGACCTGGCAAAGACCTCCCGCAAGTTCGCTGTTCCGATCATGGAATACTTCGATTCGCAAAAGCTCACGCAGCGGGTCGGCGACAAGAGAGTACTGCGGGGATGACTTTTCATACGCGATCATCGCAAAGTGATTTCTGTACAGAGGAGAACAAAAAGTGGTAACCGTAAAAAAGCCCTACGTCATAACCCGGGGGAAGGTCATCTTCGACTATTCCACCATCTACTGCGAGACGCCGGAGAAGCTGCTCAAGAGCGAGCTTTTCCTGGAGATCGTGGAGAGGTTCATCGAGCGGATCGCGTCGCGCGGAAGTTCGCTCTTTGCGTTCCTGCGGGACAAATCCCCTTCCGTGGAGCGGGGCCGGATGTCGGTCTATCTCACCAACGTGTTCCGGCTGCTTTCCAGCCACACGGCGGAGGAAATTTCCTCCATGAACAGCGAATTCGACCCGCTCCTTTCGGAGAAGGAAAAACTCTTTGAACTGATCGAGGAGCTGTACAACTACTGGAGACGGTTCGAGCGGTTCATCTATCTTGAAGCGCCGCAGCGGTCCGCCTACGCCAAGAACAGCCTGCACCATGCCCAGTTCATCAAGTCGAACGAAGAGTTCAAGACCCTCGTCCTCTACGTATATCGCCGCATCAGCGAGAACCTGATCGGCGAAAACCCCCGCGTGTACCGTCAGTTGCCCGCGGGTGCGAACATGGGCATGCTGCTCGAGAAAGTCTCGTGGAACTGCCCTGAGCAGTACGGGAACCTCCGGAACATTCCCTTTATCCGGCTCACGCTCATCGAGCCGCCGGTCATCCTCTACCCTGCCATGAACACCAGAAAGGGCAAGTTCGAAGAACTGCCCGAACTGAACAAGGACCTCCTTTCCCTGAACCCCGGTGAGTGGTACTGCTATCCCGCTAAAGTCGGGGATTTGACCGCCTTCATTTATTTCCATCAAGATTTCACCTCGCTCGCTCTTTCGATGTGCAACCTCTTCGAGATCGCCGCGTACGAGGACATCGAGGACAAATCGCCGGACATCATCATGCTGTTCGGCCTTACGAGCTCCGCGCTCCCGAGCAACACTCTTTTTTATGAAGACAAGGCCGCCAACATGCTGGTCGGGCTGGTCCGGCACAGAGAAGAAGTAGATTACTTCGGCTACTTCAAGAAGATGGCGCTGACCCTGCACAACATCGTCATGCTCAAGAGAAACCGGCTGCCGCTCCACGGCGCCATGGTGTGCATCAAGCTCAAGGACGGAGGGTCCGCCAACGTCATCATCATCGGCGACAGCGGCGCGGGAAAGTCCGAAACCATCGAGGCGCTGCGCAATCTCGCCGACGAGTACATCTGCGAAATGACGATCATCTTCGACGACATGGGGTCCATCGGGCTCGATAAGAACGGGACCGTGGTCGGCTACGGCACGGAGATCGGCGCCTTTGTGCGGCTCGACGATCTGCAGTCCGGGTACGCTTACGAGGAAATCGACCGGAGCATCTTCATGAACCCCGACAAAATCAATGCGCGGCTCATCATGCCGATCACCCGGTATCACCATATCGTCAAGGGATATCCCGTGAACATGTTCCTCTACGCGAACAACTACGAGCAGGTGAACGACGACGTCCGCGCAATCGAATTTTTTTCAAGCCCCGAAGACGCCCTTGCCACCTTCCGGAACGCGGCCCGGCTCGCCAAAGGCACCACCGACGAAAAAGGCCTCGTGCATACCTATTTCGCCAATCCTTTCGGCGCGCCCCAGCGCAAGGAAGAGCACGAAAAGATCGCGAAACAGTATTTCGAACGGATGTTCACAACCGGCGTCAAAGTCGGCCAGATACGTACGCGCCTCGGCATCGGGGGCTTCGAACACACCGGGCCGAAGGCCGCATCCATGGAACTCTTCAACGAAATACGGAAGTTTTGCAGCAGGAAGTAGAACTGGCAGATAAATCTGGCATCAATTCGATAAAGAAAATCTTCCAGGAGAAAGGGAGAAGGAGAGGAGAAATGGGGGGAAATTCTTTGTCTCTGTGTATTTCTACTCCCCCTTTCGCCTTTCGTTCCCCATTTTCCCCTTACCGGTTTGCTTTGTATCTGATGTGGTTATGCGGGTTCCCCGCCCTCCCATGACCTTCCATTTCCGATCAGTTCTCCAGGTGTTATACTGTAGAGAAGAAAGAATTTCACCATGATGCCCGAAACAGCAACGATCAAAATCCTGTTCCGTTCCTTGCGCCACCGGAACTTCCGCCTCTTCTTTTCCGGCCAGCTCGTGTCCCTGATCGGCACCTGGATGCAGAACGTGGGGCAGGCGTGGCTGGTGCTGGAACTGACCCATTCGTCATTCAAGCTCGGCGTGGTCTCGGCGCTCCAGTTCCTGCCCATGCTCTTTCTGTCCTTCCTCACCGGTCCGTTCATCGATTACTTCCCCAAACGCAGGATCATCATCGTGACACAAACGGTCTTTATGCTTCTGGCGTTTACGCTGTCCCTCCTCGTCTGGACCGGGGTTGTTCAATACTGGCACATCGTAGTCCTCGCCACGCTCCTCGGCATCGTCAATACGATCGACATGCCGGCACGGCAATCGTTTCTCGTCGAGTTGGTCGGCAGGGAAGACCTGATGAACGCCGTTGCGATGAACTCCTCCATATTTAATGCCGCCCGGGCCGTTGGGCCCGCGATAGCGGGGCTCCTTATCGGCGCTGCGGGGACCGCCGTCTGTTTCTTTGTCAATGGTCTCAGTTTTCTGGCTGTGCTGTGGAGCCTTCTGCTCATGACGTTCAAGGAATCGCCTGTTGATCAGCGCAAATCACATCGTGTTTTTGAGGACATCGGGGAGGCCATTGCGTACATCAGGAATACGCCCGCGGTGCTCGTAACCATCCTGCTCGTATCGGTAGTCAGTATCTTCGGGACGAATTTCAATGTGCTTGTTCCTGTGTTTGCAAGGCAGGAACTCCATCGAGACGCCGCAGCTTTCGGGCTCCTCATGTCTTCTTTTGGCGCCGGCGCGCTGATCGGCGCGATTTCTCTCGCCGCCGTGAGCAAGCACGGTCCCAAGCCTATGCTCCTGCTGGGAGGAGGACTGGCGCTTTCGTTTTTCTTGATACTCATCGGCTTTCAAAAATCCTACGGATTGACCGCGCTGCTGCTTGCCTTATGCGGCTGGTCAATGATCACCTTCTTCGGCATGGCAAACACCACGGTCCAGTTGAGCACCGAGGACCGGCTCCGCGGCAGGGTCATGAGCATCTATACCCTGGCCTTCGGCGGTCTGACGCCTTTCGGAAGTTTATTTGCCGGGTCAGTAGCTCATGTGATCAAAGCTCCGCTCACGTTCGCAGTCGGCGGCTTGATCTGCGGCATTGTTTTTTTTATCGTAATCATTAAATGGAAGAAGATCGCGGCGTGGCAGAGTGCATAATCCGGTGCCTTGCCGGGTGAGTGAAAGTCAGCATCGCACCATGATCGGTGAGATCAACCGTTATCTAGATTCGGATCTGCGGAAGCCGGCGCAGGTCAAGATCAATCAGGCACGTACGGCGCGGTACTGTAAAGCAAATGTTGATCACTTGCCTGTCTCGATCAACTTTAGAATCTTGCGGTTTGAAAGGAATCTTTTGGGCGTCCTCGTAACACCATGCCCCGTTTGGCTTCGCACTCAGGTGTTTCCAGACCCATCCATTTGCTGGTAAGCGAACCCACTGACAGCGACAGGACTTGCCTCATTACACTCCAAGTGATGAAGTATCTGTCTATCACAAACCTCTCCATCCAATTCCCGGCGGATGAGGCCGAAAAAAACCTTTGTGATCTTATCGTCGAATTGCGTGCCACAGCACTTCATGACTTCCCGAAAAGCCTCATCGATACTCATTTTATCTCGGTACGGCCGGTCCGTCGTCATTGCGTCAAAAGCGTCGGCGAGGGCGAGAATTTTGACGCCCTCGCTGAGTTCGCCGGACCTGAGCGCATCAGGATAACCCTTCCCGTCCACCCGCTCGTGATGATGACGAACAAGGTTATCGATGTTTTTCCAGGGGAACTTGATCTTTGAAAGGATATCATAGGATATCCGGGGATGCCTCTGTATTTCGCTGAGTTCAACGGCTGATAGTTTTTCTCCCTTCTTGATGACTTTGGTGGCAATAATGATTTTCCCGATGTCGTGAAGCAGCCCCGCCACATAAATGCCCTCCACATCCTTTTTCTTCCATCCGAGTTCCTTTGCTATCGCGACAGCGTAACTCGCCACGCGGTAGGAATGGTCTTTCGTATATCCATCCTTGGCGTCGATCGCTGCGGCGAATGCCTGGATGGTATCATTGTAGATCCGCTGCATGTTTCTATAAAGCCGCCGGTTTTCGGCGGCTTTCCTGGCAAGCTCCCGGAACAGCTGCGCATTACTCAGCGTTATCGCCATTTGTTGCGCTATGACCTTGAGAACGTTCTTTTCTCCCTGCCGGTAAGGCGCTCCACCGAGTTTCCTGCCGAGGGAGATGGCCCCGATAAGTTCTCCTTTTGCAAAGAACGGAAGGAATATTTTTGTTTGCAGTTTGGTAAAGATGACAGAATTCTGCTTAAAAAAAACGATTTTGGGGAATTCTCCTGCCGCATGCGGATCATTCATTCTGAAAGACTTGATATGTTCAGCCTGAACACTCAGATGGATCCCCTCTCGATTGATTTCCCGGTAGCCCTTCTCGACGATCAGGTCAAGCATGCCGCGCTGACGGTTGTGTACAAACAAAGCTGCCGTCGGCACCGAAAACATTCCGGTAATAATATAGAGCGCCGCTTTCATTTTTTCAGACAGGTCCTTCGTGGACGTTGCCTCCTGTCCGAGGTCGGCCAGCGCCGCAATGCTAAACAGCAGTCGTTTGAGATGCAGTTTTTTTGCCATCCGGGGTTCTCCCATTTAGATAGGTGAATGCGGCATTTTCGTCCTTAAAAACCTTTACATGGCCGATCAGACCCGCAATCTCAAAAATCTCGAGATGGTCCTTCTTCATATTCGTGAAACAGAGCTGACTGCCATGATCCTGAGTATTCTGCACGATGCTCAGAAAAATGGAGAGTCCTATGGTGTTGATGAACTGCACATCGGAAAAATCAACCACCAGCTTCTTCAACCCGTTGTCGAGGTATTGCCCGCTTTCCTGCTCGAGGCGTACGGCCCCGATGTCGTTGATGTATCCTCGGGGTGTTATGACGGCCACATCCTTGACTGATCTTGACGATAAGGAAAAATTACTCACGATTTACGATATCCTCCTTTTGTATGCCCGCGGGCCTTTCTAATTTTTTGATCAGCACGATTTTGGTGCCCCGGGCGGTCTTCTCGAATGTGACCTGATCCACAAAACGTTTGATTAGTTTTATTCCCCATCCTCTTCCCGACGCTTTCACAGCCTCCTGATCGCGGAACGGCTCTCCGGTCTCCTGCATGATGAACTCCCGGCCGGCACTTTCCACGGAAACCTCCAGTTGGTCCTCATCGACGGCAATGCTGACATAGACTTGATCGCCCATCCCCCCGCTGTGCTCAAGAGCGTTGATACAGGCCTCGATAACGGCAATTTGCATCTGACCAACTGTTTCCTGGCTGAGGTTCAGGTTTTTCCCTATTTGTTCAAGGCTCTGGGCGGCAACAAGCTCTGCCTCCCTGGCCATCGGAAGAACAAGTTCGAAGCGCACTGCCTGTTCCCGGCGCGCGATGATGGATTCCAGGATATCGCGCTCAACCTCACGAGCCGCCTTCTCCAGTATTTCCCTCTGGTAGAGGCAATCGATAAGGTCCCGCAATACGGCATCTTCTACTTTCCTGAATGCGCCAAACTCTCCGTTGATGAAACCTGCAAGATACAAGTTATGAACGATATCCTGCGCCTGGCTGTCGGACCGTGCAAACGATTTCACGATACGTTGGACAGGAAGATCCTCCGATGCGTGATTAATTTTATGGATTGTTTCGAGGGCAACCCTCCGTAATCCAAGGTCCGGGAAAAAGCTCTTGAAGACTTTTTTCCAATAAAGCGAAAGTGCGCCATCAGTGATCTCCCGGAGGTACGCATTCCAGAAGTCCTGTTCGACCGGATGGTTCTTTTCGCCCGCTCTCGCAAGGACGCGCTCCAGATAAAAAGGGTTCCCATCGAGACGGCGCAAAAGCAGGGGCGGGACGTTACCTTCGGTCTCGCACCGCTTCATAACATACTGCGCCAGAGACGAGGTCCCCTCAAGCCCCAGGGGTCGAACCGGGAAGCGCTCAAGACCGCTCGTAACAAGCATCTCCTGGAGTTCGGCCATATTCCCCGTGATCATATGCGGTGTTTTTCCGTGCCCCAGCGGTTCTTCAAAAAGATGCGACAAACGGTGATCCGGAACTCCGTCCATATGGAGGCGTCCGACCAGGTGAAAATCATCGATCAGGACAGCGACCGGGATTTTGGTGGAAAGCATCGACCGGTGCGGTGCCGCAAGCGCAATCCTGAGCGCTTCGACGGGATCACGGGAACACTGCAGGAACTGGAAAAGAATCTCCCGCGCCCAGGCAACCTCCCGCTCCTCAATGAGCCCGGACAGGGCGTCGATCGATATCCCGTCGCGGTATAGCAATGCCTGTTCCCTCTTCTCAAAAGCGAGCCTCTGACACAAAAAAGCGCTTAAATAAGCTTTGGAAAAAGCCGCAACGGACAGGAGTGCAGGATTGAAGGTGAATAAGAAAGGGAACACTCGCTCCTGCGTCCAGAACAAACGGCCGAAGAGGTGCCGAAGGATTTCCGTCTTCCCGATACCCCGGGGGCCAGCCAGAACGACGCTTCTGGACGCGCCTTGTTCCGCTCTGAGGGCTCTTTTGTAGAGGCTGGACAATTCATCCTGCCTGCCGAAAAAAGCCTCTTCCGACAGTGAACTTGTTAGCATATTAGGAAAACACCTCGATTCTGTTTTTTCCTTTGTCCTTTGCGCGATAAAGCGCCTTATCGACGTTCTCGAGGAGTTTCTCCACCGATTCTCCGTGCTTCGGGTAGCTGACGATCCCGACGCTGGCCGTGATCGTACACAGCCGCGCCTCGGAGAGGGCTACCTTCTTCTCCACTTTTTCCCGCACTCGTTCTGCAATCTCTACCGCGAGGACCTCGCCGGTTTCAGGAAGAATGACCATAAACTCGTCCCCACCGCATCGCGCTACGATGTCGATGGATCGGACAGCATCCATGAGGACATCCGCTATGATTTTGAGCGTCTTGTCCCCGATGGGGTGTCCCAACGTGTCGTTGCAGCATTTGAAGCCGTCTATGTCAAGCATAAGAAGACTGAAGTTGCGGCCATGGCGCGCGGAACGCGCCAATTCGTCCTTGAGCCGCTCAAATAGGTATCTCCTGTTCAGGAGGCCAGTGAGAGAGTCCGTGATCGTCAGTTTTTTTAGTTCTTCCGTCTTGTTCAAGATGACATTACGCTCCATGACGATGGCGGCGTGAGTCGCGAAGGACTGAATGAGAAACAGATCTTTTTTATTGAAGACCTCTCCCGTCGTCTTATCCGAGAGGTTGAGCACGCCGATGATACGGTCATCGATCTTGAGCGGGACGCTCACGAACGATCTCGTCTTGTAATGTTCCCTGTTGCTCTGCCTGATCCGGGGGTCCTGCTCCAGGTTTTCGACAAGGAGAGGTTCGCCCATCTCAGCCACCCTCCCGGCAATTCCTTCCCCCCTGTTGATCCTTAACTTTTCCGTGACGCCGTCGACGATCCCCTTTTTCGCTTCGAGAAGCAAACCATCGGTCTCGTGGTCGATCAGCATCAGAGAGCCCTGTTCAGCCTTGAGCAAATCGGCGGACAGGTCAAGGATCGTACGAAGCAGCGTCTCGTAGTCCTGAATGGGAGTGATTGACCTCGTCAGCGCCGAAATTGTCGCAAACTGATAGAATTTCTCGTACAAATCCTGATGCAATCGACGGTTTTCAATTAAAAGAGCAGTCTGTCTGCAGAAGGCGGTGATGATCTGCCGGTCTCCTTCGGTGATCCCTCGATCGTCAATACGAACCACAGCCTCGAGTTTTTTCCCGACCATGACCGGGAAAAAATAGAGCGCTCCCATGCCATTCAGGAAATCGGCGTTTGGATCCTGCACCGGCTCTGCTGAAAGAACATACTCTTTTCCTTTACTAAGCTCCTGGACTACGGAATCTCGTTCGGCGATACTGACGACCTCGGGTGTTCCATTGCTTTTCGACAGAGCGTACAAGCTCGTATACCCTCCATGCCGCCTGTCCGGTACGAGGACGGCAATGTTTTCCAATTCAAGAAGCGAGGACAGATTGCTGATCATTGCCCTATACAGCGATTCGGGCAGTTTCTCGCCATCGGCACCCCACATCCCGATGGTTTTTTTCAGGCTTTCGATTTTTTTGCGGAGCTTAACAGCTTCCTGGCGGTTTGTGAAAATATCGTAGATGGACTTCGACAGAATATCACAAGCCTTCGACGCCTGCTCCCTGCTCGAGAAGGAAAGCGGGGCATTGAGGGATATCGTGTCGAGGCCCGCTCCCTGCATGATATCCATATACGTGCGGAAATCCTTATAGGAGGAAAACGATCCGCTCCCCATGATAACGGCCTGCTCGCCGAGGTATTCGATCGGGAGCGCGAAATGCACGATTTTTGCGTAACACGTGAAGATGTCGGGCTTCCCCGTCGAAAGGGTGTTCAGAATGAGCGGACGGCAGTGTGTCTCACACTTCGATACGAAATCTGACGTTGGTGACCAAAATCCAGGGCATGGCGAGACCGCGCTGCTCGAAGGGAAAAACGTCATGCCGCTTGGCGAATAGATGCTGAGAGAAAATCCCAGGCTCTCGGAAAGGGCCGCAAAGTGGTCCCACCACATTTCAGTCCTGAGAAGTTCCTGCAGCTGTTCTCCCGTATTCCCTTTCAGCACAAGACCTCCGATGTCCTGCGGATTGTGGCTGTAAACATTGTACCTGCGCAGACATTGCCGGATTCGCCATGACGCTGGATCTTTACGGGACCTGCAATTCTACGCGATGCGAGACTGCGATGCCAAAATCCAAGATCGGCTTATGAAAAGTCACACTTTGCATTGCAAATTACATCCTAGTAAAAAAAGAATAACTCAAGTTAAAAAACTTAGTTTATCAGAATGTGAAATATTGAATGTTGGTAAAATTCCCGTTAGGATCGGGGCATTTCACCATGTTAGTGCAAGGTGCAGTTGGCTATGCAAAATAGGGATAAAGCTCTACTCAACCAAAAAACAAAGTTCAAACTGCGGACAGAACTATGAACGAGACATTGATATTGTCAAGATGTTTGGTGTCTTGAACACTCATTGCTCTTACAATCGGCCTTTATGTTTCTTTTTAATACACCGCTTCCATTTTCTTGGCAGTATTATATACTGATTTTTGGCAGACTTCAAGCCCGTCTTGAACGTTTGTAGCAGAGTACGGCCCTGATTCGCGCGATGGCTTTGAAAACGCTCAAATGGTGTTTGTAATAAGCTCTTGTTCGCAATTTCCTTGTTTGAAGCGCTGAAGCACCAGGGTTTTAAGACAACCCCAGACGACTTCGCCGCACACGTAAAGCATTTATGGTATTATATCGTTAGTATGCAGGAACAGGAAATCACCATCCTACGCGAGCTTATCATTTTGCTCGCCGTGTCGCTTCCGATCACCTACCTGTTTCACCGTGCGAGCCTGCCCGCGCTCGTGGGGTTTCTCATTACCGGCGTGCTCATCGGCCCCTATGGCGCGGCCATCATCACCGAGACCCGCGTGGTAGAACGGCTCGCGGACATCGGCGTGGTCCTGCTCCTGTTCACCGTGGGCCTCGAATTTTCCATCGCGGATATCTTTAAATCCGGCCGGCAGTTCCTGATCGGCGGCGGGATGCAGGTGGCGCTGACCATCTCGGCGGTTGCCGGGATAGCAGTTCTCTTCCGCTATTCCCCGCCCCAGTCCCTCTTCTTCGGCTTCCTGGCATCGCTCAGCAGCACGGCCATCGTGCTCAAGATGTATGCCGACAGGACCGAACTCGACACCGCCCACGGCAGGCTCGGCACCGGGATCTTGTTGTTCCAGGACATCGCGGTCGTACCCATGATGCTTCTGCTGCCGGTGCTGGCCGAGTCGGGCTCAGCCGGAGCTGTCACGCCTCTTTCCGTGATCATTTCCCTGGGAAAGGCCGTGCTCGGCCTGATCGGCGTTTACTTTGCGGCGCGCCAGATCGTCCCGTTCCTCCTGCACCAGCTGATCAGGCTCAGGAACCGGGAAATGTTCTTTCTGCTCGTGGTGCTCCTCTGTCTCGGCACGGCGTGGATAACCTACAGCCTCGGCTTGTCCCTCGCCCTGGGCGCCTTTCTTGCCGGTCTCATCATCGCCGAATCCGAATACAGCCACCACATCGTGGCCGAGATCATGCCTTTTCGCGATTACTTCGCGAGCATTTTTTTCATATCCATCGGCATGCTGCTTCATACGGATTTTTTCATGGCCCATTGGCTGGTCCTCTTACTTCTGACCGTGCTCCTCATTTTTTTGAAGACCGGCCTCACGGCAGTGACCGCAACACTCCTGCGATATCCCATCCGCACTTCCCTGCTTGCAGGACTCGGCCTTGCACAGATCGGCGAGTTCTCCTTTCTCATGGCCCAGCAGGGCCAAACCCGCGGCTTGATAACCGGGGACGCATTTCAGCTTTTCATCAATACCTCGATCCTGAGCATGCTCGCCGCGCCTTTTTTGATCCAGGCAGGCCCCTGGCTGACAACGCGCCTTCCCGAGGTGTCCGCTGAAGCAGGCGAGAAAAAGGACTATTGCGCGCTTACCGGGCATACGATCATCGCGGGATACGGCTTGAACGGACGGAACCTCGCGAAGACGCTCAAGGCTACCCATATCCCCTATGTGGTGCTTGAGGTGAACGCGGACACCATCCGGAAAGCGCGTGAAGAAGGCGAGCCCCTCATTTACGGCGACATCACCCGGAGGGACGTGCTCGTGCGGGCCGGCGCGTACTGCGCAAAGGTCATCGTCTTCGCGATCTCCGACGATAGGGCGACGCGGCTCGCCATTCGTCTGGTGCGCGAGATCAACCCCTCCATTTTCATTCTCATCCGCACGCGGTATGCGGCGGACGTGGATGAGCTCTACAAGCTCGGCGCAAACCAGGTGATCCCCGAAGAATTCGAGACTTCGATCGAGATCTTTTCGCGGGTCCTCCACGAGTACCACGTCCCGAACAATGTCATTGCGAGCCAGATCCAGCTCGTCCGCTTCGGCGGGTATAAAATGCTGCGGGGCTACTCCCTGGACCAGGAGAACATCAGTCGTATCGCCGCGTTGTTCGCCGAGGCTACGGTGGACAATATCCGGATCGAACCGGATTCTCCTGCTGCGAACAGGAGCCTTCGTGAGCTTGAGATCCGAAAAAAGAGCGGCGCTACAGTCATCGCAGTCGTGCGAAACAACGAGGCTATTGCAAATCCCGAGCCGGGCCTGACCCTCCAGGCCGATGACATCATCGTCCTGCTCGGCGCGCACCGCGATCTGGACCTGGCAGTGAACCTGCTGAGCCCGGGAAAAGAGCAACTGTAGGAAATCCTTCACTCTTTGGAGCACCCGCTCCAACTGCGACGTGCTCCTTCCTGGAACCCCCTGATTTTCCGCAGGAATAAAAAAGCAATATATGGCACAGGCATTGCTCTATAAGACCGGTAGAGCATCGCACTATTATGTCAAGGGAGGATTATTGTGAAAAAAATTTTTGGATTGCTTATGGTTGTCCTATTTGCCGGGATTCTTGCAGCAGGCTGTACCAAAGGATATGAGGCGAAGCAGACTGTTGAAGGCACAACCGTTGCGCTTTCTGCAAAGACCTACCCGCTGGTGTTGGGAGAAAATACACTTACGATAAAAGTAATGGACCCATCAGGCAAGCCGGTAAAGGATGCACAGGTCAGCGTGCGCCTCTTCATGCCGCCCATGCCGGGCATGGCCCCCATGGAGTATACGTCCCAGGCAACGGCCCAGGGAGATGCTTACACCTGTTCGGTCAATCCGGCGATGGCAGGCGGATGGAAGGCTGAAGTAACAGTTGCCAGGACCGGCCAAGCTCCCGCGCTTGCGACCTTTAATGTCGATGCCCGCTAGCTGCCGAGAAGCGTAAGAAAACGTTATAAGCGAAAATTCCAGGAGGATGCGGCCGCGACTGCCCGCTGATGGCGCGCAGGGCAATCGGGGCCGCAGTGCTTTTCACAAAAAGTCGCTTACTTCCATGTTCCTGGACTTTGTATAGCTTCTCAGCTTTCTGATGGCCTGTTTTTCGATCTGCCGTACCCGCTCCCTGGTGAGGCTCAGCTGTTTGCCGATGCTGTCAAGCGTCCGGGGCGCCGTCCCATTCAAACCGTAGCGCATCTCGATGATGCTGCGTTCCGAATCTGCCAGTGTGGAAACCCATTCCTTGAGAAACTGGCGCCGAAGGTGTTCGTCGCTGGAATCCGCGGGCGGCGGCGTGTTCTCATCTATGAGCGTGTCCTTGTAGGTCTCATCGCCGTCTTCGCCGATAAGGGTGTCGAGGGAATAGACTTCCCGGGTCATTTGGGAAAGCAGCCTCACGCGATCTATGCTGATGTGCATCTCCTTGGCAACCTCTTCGTTCGACGGTTCACGATCCAGAGACTGCGTGAGCCTCCGTATCGTCCGGGTATAAATGTAAGCCAATTCCGCAACATGGACCGGCAGGCGTATGAGCCGGACCTGGTTCGCGAGCGCCCTCGCTATTGACTGCTTGATCCACCAGGATGCGTAGGTGCTGAACTTGAAACCCCGCTGGTATTCGAACTTTTCAACGGCCCTGATCAGTCCGAGGTTTCCTTCCTCGATAACGTCGGAAAAAGGCAGTCCCCGGTTAATGTAGTGTTTCCCGATGGCCACAACAAGGCGGAGGTTTGCCTGGATCATCTTGGCGCGGGCTTCTGCATCTCCTTCCTGAATCCGCTTTCCCAGGTCCTGCTCTTCCGCGAATGTCAGGAGCGGCGTTTTCCTGATTTCCTGGAAATACTGCTTAACGGCGTCCGCGTCCAGCGCAGGAGCTCTTTCCCGTACCCGTTTCGCCCGGAAGCGGGCAACCTCGTCCTGGCCGTCATCCAAACTGAGTTCCTCGGTGTCATTATCATCCTCCCATGCATTGTCCTGGTACTGGTCCTGCGCGGGATCTTCTCTCGCTAGTTCTGCGGATTTAGTATTCATCGCTGGCTCCTTCGTGCTGGCTTGTTTATTTCCGAATCACCAAGTAGGATAGTTTTTATCCTCTTTAGGTCTATCCATACTATAGCATAATAATTAGCAAGGAGCGTGCTCAAAATAAACGCAGCAGTTTTATCAAATAATCAACGGGTTAGCCGGTGGCATGTTCAAACAGGTCGGCAATTAGGACCACCCGTTTTGAACAGCTGGTGCATTTTAGGTCTTTCAAAGGAAGGCTTGTGTTGGCGCGGGAAGGGTAGATCGCCGGCCGCCAAAGGCCGGCTTTGGTTGGCTGGTTCAGGTTATCGCCGTCCCGGCAGCGGGATCGAATTGCTTTTCAGGAGCTCAAGCGCTGCTGAAAGCACGTTCCGGAAAACACCAGCCCGTTTGCGCCGTCGATGCTGATGGGAGTTCCTTCCTCCACAGGCGTATTTCCTATAACAGCGTAGGGACGGCCCTGTTCATCCAGCAGCAGCTGCATATCAGCACAGGCGACCACCGCCGTAAGCCCGAATTTCTG
>DAIDTZ010000292.1 GCA_027456925.1 Nitrospirota bacterium | reverse complement strand
GCTTCTCTGAGGTGAACTTTGGAGCCGATGATCATAAAGCAGAAGCATGAAGACCTTATGCTGTACGCATATAAATGTCTTGGCCAGTTCCCAAAGAGCGAGCGGCATGTGCTTGCCGCGGATATCCGGCAGGGGTTGTATATGATCGACAGCCTGATCATCAGGGCGCAGAAAAAATACTTTAAGAAAACGACGCTGCAGGATCTCGACATCGAGGTCGAACTTATGAAGACCAAGATCCGGCTTGCAAAGGACCTCGGCTTCCTGCCGTTCAAAAAGTATGAGAACCTCGTGAAGATGCTTCTTGAGATAGGCAGGATGGTCGGGGGATGGGTTAAAAATACAGGGGCGTGACCGATCGCTCTCCGTGGCGGCTCCAACAACAATGGGCCTCGGTGCCCTGGCGCGCTCAACATGAACAACGATCCGTGGAACAACAACAATGATGTTGCCGCCCGCGCAGCTCATACAAAGGCAGAAGCTTGAAGCGCACGGCGCTTTAAGACAGTCCAAAATTTGAACAGGTCGCGCTCCTTGTCGGGCGTTTTTTGGTCCGGCAAAAATAACAGCGCCTCACGGACGGTTAGTAGCGAATGCGAAACCCATCCGGAGGATTTTATTATGAGACGACACAACGACCTATATAGCCGCATTCATGATTTCGAGAACCTTCTCCTGGCATTCCGGAAGGCATCCAGGGGCAGGAGGTTTTCGTCTGAGGTGCTTAACTTCGGGAAAAACCTCGAGGAGAACCTGATCAGCATCCAGGACGAGCTGATCACGGGGACCTACGAGCCGAGGCCGTACCGGACGTTCACGATCTATGAGCCGAAGGAGCGCATTATCCACGTCGCACCGTTCCGGGATCGGGTCATTCATCACGCGGTCATGAATATCATCGAGCCCATATGGGACAGCCTGTTTATTTATGACACCTACGCCTGCAGGAAGGGCAAGGGCACGCATTCCGGCGTTAACAGGACCACGGAGTTCCTCCGGGCAGCCAAGGAGAAGTGGGGCAAGGTCTACTGCTTCCAGGGGGACATCTCTAAATGCTTCCCGTCGATCAATCATCATATCCTGATGCGGATCATCGAGCAAAAGATCAAGTGCAGACAAACCCTGCGGCTGTTCGAAAAGATCATTTTTAACGGCGGGGACCGGTCCGATCCGGACTCGCACAATCTGCCGATCGGAAACCTGGTGTCGCAGTGGGCAGCGAACCTGTATTTGAGCGAGCTTGATTATTTCGTGAAGCACAGCCTGAAGGTGAAGTATTACGTGCGGTACATGGACGACTTCATCCTCCTGAGCAGCGACAAGAAGCAGCTGCACACGTGGCGTCTGGAGGTAGAGCAGTTTTTGTGGGACAACCTCCGGATGAAGCTGAACCCAAAAAGCGATATCTACCCGGTCAACCAGGGTGTGGACTTCCTCGGATATCGTATATGGAGCAGTCACAGGCTTTTGCGGAAAAGCAGCTTGTTTCGGGCGACACGAAGATTCAAGGCGCTGTCCAAGCTGTACGCCCAGGGCCGCGTGTCGCTGCAGCACGTCCGGGCTTCGGTGATGTCGTGGCTTGGGCATTGCCGGCACGCTAATGCAGGGGCTGGCGTTGAAAGATGTTTGCGGGTGTTGTCTTTATCGCGTAATCAGATGAAGGAGGGGAAGGCGTGAGTGGCGAACTGGGTCAACCAACCAAAGGCGCGGTTGTTTCATATGTCTTGGATAAGGTGCAAGAGTCCCGAGGGGGGACTGGCATTATCGTTGGTCGTGAAAAAGTGATTATCGAAATATTTTCGGCCATGAAAGACTTGCCCGCAATGTATCTATACAAGGTAAAGCGTTACCCGCATCCGTTCATTCAATTTAGCAATCTGTTTTGCCTGTACTTCAGACCTCCAGGCCAGGACGGGATGGCCTTGAGGGGCATTCGCGTAAAGACGTTCGGGCTCATCTTCATGACGCCAAATTTAAGTCAAGAAATCATGCATGCATTTTACCGGAGCATTGAACCTGGTTGTGAAATAAAAAAGATTGATATCCCGGAATAAGGAGACGAAGGCATGAAAGAATTTATAACAGTTCAAGGCCGTAGCCCGGAGTATAGATCAGTGATTCTTATCACAGGATCAGCAGGAAGCGGTAAAACGCAACTTATGAACCTTATGGTGGATGGTCTCCGACATCGTGGACAAGAGTTCCATTATTGCGACAATATCGATCTCTGTAAGCTTCGAAGAGACAAGTCGGCGCGCCTGGCCTTTGCCGAGACCGTTGCAAGCCTGCAGGGGACGATTATCATTACCTCCCTGGAGCCCTATGATTCTAAAATAATCCCGAAGAAGATTATTGACCGTGTTATCGAGATCGGGCGACCATTATCAATGAAGCTGTCCCACGAGTAACTTGAGCCAAATATAATCCACTAAGGATTGAGCCTTGTCTGACGACTTCCAGCGAGTAAAAGATGCTTTAAATATTCTCACCGTTATTCAAAACGAAACAGCCCTCACCATGAAAGGGAAGTTCCTGGAGCAGTGTCCCTTCTGCGGCGGCCATGAGTGCTTTTCCATCAAAGAGAAAGAGCAGGGGTACCATTGCTTCCAGTGCCCTGAGCATGGCGACGTTTTCACCTTCCTCGAAAAATACTATAACCTGAACCG
>DAIDTZ010000291.1 GCA_027456925.1 Nitrospirota bacterium | reverse complement strand
CAACGTTATATATGGGTAGAGCATGAGGTTAGATTTCCCCATTAAAGTATAGGGAAAATTATCTTCAAGACTATCCAAAATAGAAACCTCCTGCTAAGAATTAGTTTATGACGGAACTAAATTCAAGAGACAGGAGGCTTCTATGAACTGTGTAAATGATATCAGACTTGAACAGTTTCTTCAACTGAAGAAAGAGATTCGCGGCTCTGAGAAGCACTTGATCGTCGGGATTGACGCGGCCAAAGAAAAGCACAATGCGTTTTTCGGGATAGCCCGTGGCAAAACACTGGTTAAGAATCTGGTCTTTAACAACGCGCTTGAAGGTTTTCAAAAGCTGCTCGCGGATGTAGAGCGAATCAAAGTTCAATACAGCCTGACGTCTGTCGTCTTCGGCATCGAGCCGACGGCGAACTACCACAAGCCCCTGGCAGAGCACCTGATCAAGTGCGGGCACATGGTCGTTCTCGTGGGAGGCGTAGCGGTCAAGAACAATCGGCAGCTTCTGGACGGCCGCTGGGACAAGCATGACATCAAGGACGCGGCAAATGTCGCCGATCTTATAGCCCAGGGGAAGTGCCTGTTTTACGAATACCCCCTGATGACGCTGCGGAACGTGCGCATCCTTATCGCACTCAAACGGCGCTTGAAGAGAAGGGAACACGGCATAAGCGTGTGCATTCGCAATCACCTCATCGCGCAGTATTTTCCTGAGCTGGACCAGCACTACGGCCCTGCGGAAACCCTGGCGGTGGTGAGGGAATGCCTTGACCCCTCGGAGATCGCCGGTATGGAATACGACGCCTTCTGCCGCACCGTTGCGCCGGGCAAGATGACGCTGGCGAAGGGCCGCAGGGTGGGAACGATCTGGAGGGCCGCGGTTGATTCCATCGGCTGCACCATGGGAGAAGCGGCATCCTTTGAAGCCCAGGTCATGGTGGACAGCCTGAAGCAGATCAGACAGACCATCAAGGCAGTGGAGGATAAACTCGAGGATGCCTGTCTCAAGTTTCCTGAGTACACGTATCTGCTGAGCATTCCGGGCTTCGGGCCGGATGTCTCCTCGAAGGTGCTGGGCGCCATCGGCGATCCCCACAGGTTTACGAGCGCAAAGCAGGTATTGAAAATGGCGGGCCTCGACCTGTGCGCGGATCGCAGCGGAAAGAAGTCAAACAGCGCGATACCTGTCATCTCCAAGCAAGGCAAGGCCGATCTCCGCTACGGACTGTATCAGGCGGCATTTATCGCCTCGCTCAAGAACAAGGACTTCATCGCCTACTTTACGAACAAGCTCAGGGGCCGGGCAAAGGAGAAAGGCATCATCACGAAGATGCGGGTCAAACTGGCCGCGAAGCTCCTGGTTATTGCCTGGACGCTGATGAAGAAGAAAGAATGCTTTGATCCGAAATACCTCAAGCAGGAGGATCAGGACGCGCAGGAAAAGGCTGCATGATCCGAAAAGCATAATAAACCAATTTCGGAGAGAGAGCCCGAGCATCAACGTTGAGGGCAGTTGACCTCGTGAGGGACAATACGGGGCCTCTCGTTTGAACGATAGAATCTGGATAAGGTATTCTGGGCGGCCATACCGAAAGCGCGGCACGCCGAATAGCCATAACGATCAGAGATGTCGTTCGTCTGAATGCGA
>DAIDTZ010000290.1 GCA_027456925.1 Nitrospirota bacterium | reverse complement strand
CGCCCGATGAAGCAGTGCCTGGTAATCAAAGTCCTTTATGTGGTGCGGCGCTCCGGAACTCATCGCAAGGCCGAGGACCTGGTTGAAGTCGCAGTCGAACAGGGAGCCGTCCCAGCCCACGCTCACGAGAGAGCGGCACATGATTTTGTCAAGGGTATGGGGATTGAACGCATTCGCGAGCAGGTTCCGGTACGCCTCAAAAGTCCCGCTCCGGACAAGAGCATCCCGGAATCTGCCGATCGCCATGTTGGTGAAGGCATAGAGGCGGGTGAAGTGAATGTCATGGCGGTTCTTCAGTTCCCGTTTGTAGTCCGCCTCAAGCGCGTGCTGCTCGGGCGGAAGAAAAGCGCCCAGCGGATTATACACCAGGCTGAGCGAGGGGCCGTTCGGACTTTTTCCAAAGCCGAGCGCGTTAAGCTTGCGGAGCGCGCTGATGCTTTTCTGGTACGCGCCGCTCCCTCTCACCGTGCGGACGTTATCTTCGAGGTAGCAGGGAAGCGACGCGATCAGGTCCACTTCCTGCTCTTGAAAAAATTCCGGCAGGTCCCTCATGCCCGGCTCTGACAAGATCGTCAAATTCGTACGGACCAGCACGCGCTTGCCCGCCCTCCGCGCCTGAACCACGAGCATGCGGAAATGAGGGTTTAATTCCGGCGCGCCGCCGGTAATGTCGAGGACCTTGACGGGTTGGCTCAGCAGGACGGCTACTACCGCATCCACAGTCTTCCTGTCCATCGTCTCGGTTCGGGCAGGGCCTGCCGATACGTGGCAATGGGTACATGCCATGTTGCAGCGATACCCCATATTGACCTGCAGCACGCTGATGTCCAGAGCAGTAAGCGGTTCGTGCCTTACCTGCAGGACCTTGTCCTGAAATTTTGATCGGTTCAACGACGATAGATTTATTGAATGCATAGGTTCTTTCCCAAAAATCTTATTCCCTGAGAGACCGCCAGGGGGGTCCGTCGTCCCCTCAGCAACGGCAGCCCGTGAACAGGATAATTACACGATAATCCTTTTTTTCATAAGCTTAAACGGGAGCGGCGCCAGCACAATCACCATGACGATGAGCCAGGCCATGCTCCAGGCTGCGCCGGAGACCGTCCCTGCGGAAAATGCCCTGCAGATGTTCACCAGATGATACAGCGGCGTGAAACAGGCAAGATCGGCGACAAGACGCGGCATGGCATCAAGCGGGAAAAAGATGCCGGAAAAAAGAAACAACGGGGTCATAAAAAGCGTATAAAAATAACTGAAGAAGTCGATCCCCGGCACGATCGCGCAGAAAATGAGCGACAGTTCTGCGAAGATGAGTCCTCCGATAAAAATAAAGGGTATGGCAAGAAGAAGGAACGGCGAGTCAACGAGTCCGAAGAGCGCGATCACGATCATGATCGTGATCCCGAAGATCACGCTCTTGGTCGCCCCCCAGATGAGTTCTCCGGCCACGAGGTCGTCAAGATTGACCGGCGTGGCAAGGATCGCATCAAAGGTCTTCTGGAACGTCATGCGGATATAGGTTCCGTACGTGCATTCATACACCGCGGCGAACACCGATGACGAGGCCACGATGCCCGGCGCGATGAATTTGATATAGGGCACTCCGTGAATGTCCTTCACGAACGAGCCGAGACCGAGCCCCATCGCGACGAGGTAAAGCGCAGGTTCCGCGAAGTTCAAGGCAAAGCTCGTCCGGTACAGTTTGGTGTACACCAGCCATTGCCGCTGCCATACCCGGAAGGCGCGTTTAATCTGCAAGGCTCCTCCCCGTCAGTTTGAGGTACACGTCCTCGAGGTTCCCGCCGTGCTGCTTCATCAGATCGGCCGGCGAGTTAATGGTCACGATCTTGCCCGAGTCCATGATCGCCACCCGGTCGCAGAGTTTTTCCGCTTCTTCCATATAGTGCGTTGTGAGCAGCAGCGTCGTGTTCTGCTTTTTGAGACGGTTGAGCTTATCCCAGACGGCCCGCCTGCTGTGAGGGTCGAGCCCGGTCGTGGGCTCGTCGAGGATCAGGATCTCGGGATTATTCACGAGCGACCGGGCAAGCAGCAGCCGGTGCTTCATGCCGCCGGAAAGCTCGTCGATCTTGGCATCTGTCTTGTCCTGCAGCTCGACAAATTCAAGCAGCACCCGTCCAAGCCGCAGTGCGTCGGATTTTCGGATGTTGAAGTAGCGGGCGTAAACAATGAGATTTTCGATCACCGACAGGTCTGGATCGAGATTATTATCCTGCGGCATGACACCGATGCGTGATTTGATCTCGCTGGGGCCGCTGGTCACATCCGTGCCGAAGACCGTGACCTTCCCCCCCGTCGGCGGCATGAAGCAGGAAATGATGCGCATGACCGTGGTCTTGCCCGCCCCATTCGGCCCGAGAAAGCCGAAACATTCGCCCTTTCCGATCGTGAAATCTATGGCATCAACGGCCCGAAGCCCGTCATAGTCTTTGATCAGTTTTTGCGCGATAACAATGTCCAATGCCAGTCCCTTAATTTCGCTGCACAGGGCAGAGGGCATAGAGGTGTTTACCTCTCTGCTCTCTGCTCTCTGCTCTCTGCTCTCTGCTCTCTGCTCTCTGCTCTCTGCTCTCTGAGCAATTCTACTCAGCCACGGTCACGCGGTTCCTGCC
>DAIDTZ010000289.1 GCA_027456925.1 Nitrospirota bacterium | reverse complement strand
GTGTCGGCGCGCGCGATCTGCGCGAGTGTCTGCTCATTCAGGTTAAACAACTGGACTTGCAGGGCACGCTCGTGGAGAAAATCATCGAGGGGCATCTCCCGGACCTGGAAAAGAGAAAATATCTCAACATCGCCAAGACTCTTGCTGTTACGCCTCAGGAAGTGATGGAGGCGGCGGAGATCATTATCCATGAGCTGGAGCCGAAACCGGGGCGGCCCTATATTGTCTCCGACACGAACTACGTTGTCCCCGATGTGTATGTTATCAAGGTCGAGGACCGGTATGAGGTGCAGCTCAACGATGAGGGGCTTCCGCGGGTGCGCATCAATTCCTACTATCGAAAGCTGCTGAGCCAGAAGGACAGTATCGACAAGGTCACCAAGGAATATGTCGAGGAACGGCTCCGCTCGGCGCAGTGGCTCATCAAGGGCATGGAGCAGCGCAATAAAACGATCTACAAAGTGGCCGAAAGCATCGTCAAATTTCAGCTCGAATTTCTCGAGAAGGGCATTGCCCAGTTGAAACCGATGGTTCTGAAAGACGTCGCGGAAGATATCGGCATGCACGAATCGACGATCAGCCGCGTAACGACGAACAAGTACATGCACACGTCGCAGGGGATTTTCCCCATGAAATACTTCTTCACTACGGGGTTTGCCGCAGGCAGCACTGGGACCGAAATTTCCTCGCTGACCGTAAAGGACTCCATTCAGAGGATGATCAAGGAAGAGGACCAGGCGGCGCCGCTCAAGGATCAGCAGATCGTCGATGCGCTCAAGGGCCAGGGAATCGATATCGCAAGGAGAACGGTGGCCAAATACCGCGATGAACTGAGAATCCCGCCGACCAGCGTCAGGAAACGAATGGGATAATGTCCGCAAACAGCAGACGTCAATTTGAGAACGTTTCGGGCCGCGAAGTTTTGCGTTCAAAGCATCTGTGAGTTGGAATTTTTTTACATCTAAGGAGGTCGGTATGCAGGTAAGCGTTATAGGCAGGCACATCGAGGTGACGGAAGCCCTCAAACAGTATGCAACGGAAAAATTCGGCAGATTGGAAAAATATCTTCCGAAGACCGTGCAGGCGGTGATTACGCTGTCCGTCGTGAAAAAGGTCCACCACATCGCCGAGGCGGCGATAAAATCCAATGGTGTGCTGATCCAGGCTTCTGAAGAAACGGAGGAGATGTATTCGGCGATCGACCTGCTGATCGAGAAGATCGAACGCAGGGTAAGGCGGTACAAGGAGAAACTGGTAGACTACAAACATCATACGGGCAGGACCGAGGGACCGGGCGCTGCGGCATCCTCGCCGACGGAAGACCGTATCCCGCAGATCATCAAGACGAAGCGGTTCGACCTCAAACCCATGCAGCCTGAAGAAGCCGTTATGCAAATGGAGCTTCTGGATAAGGATTTCTTCATTTTTTCAAACGCCATTAACGGCCAGGTTAACGTTATTTACAAGCGGAAAGACGGAAACGTAGGTCTTATCGAACCTGCTGAGTAGGGATGGGACTCTCCGATGATGATCAGAGACCTGTTGCAGAATGATTTGATTCTGGAAGAGATAACCGCGACGGACAAACTGGGCGTTATCCGCGAGTTTGCCGGGTTTCTGAAGTCGCGGGGCCGGGTGAAAAACGAGGATGAACTGGTGCGCGCCCTTGTCGATCGCGAATCTCTCGGCAGTACGGGTATCGGCGGAGGAGTGGCCATCCCGCACGGCAAATTAAAGAGCATAACGGACATGATCGTTGTCTTCGGCAGATCGAGCAGCGGGGTGGATTTTCAATCCCTGGACGGAAAGCCGGTTTACCTTTTTTTTCTGCTGCTGACGCCTCACGGTCAACCGGGAGAACATTTGAAAATGCTTGCCCGGATATCCCGTATCCTTAAGAATCAAGTCCTGCGTGAG
This sequence comes from Nitrospirota bacterium, assembly GCA_027456925.1. Classification (GTDB taxonomy): domain Bacteria; phylum Nitrospirota; class UBA9217; order UBA9217; family UBA9217; genus JAJYKN01. The sequence continues at coordinate 1,782 of DAIDTZ010000289.1, read as the reverse complement.
AACTTGCGTCAGGCGTCCCAGCGACAGGAACTGCAGAGGCTGATATTCGAGGAAGATCGCAAATATCCCCAGCCGCACGCCGAACCGTTGAAATGAAGGTTACGGTAAAAGACGTGACCGGCGCCGCGAAGGTGCTGACAGGGCGCAAGGGCATGGGACGGGCCATCACCACTCCCCAGGTGAGCGCGCCGGAACTGTCCGCTCTCGCTACCTGGAGAGGGGCCGAATCGGGCGTGCTCCATATCCGGCCGAGCCAGCTTACCACGCTGTGCGCCCACCCTCCTAAAGAACGGAGAGGGCTCGTCAGCTTGCTTATGAAGTTGAAACCCGCCTGCATTATCGTAAGCGGCGGACCGCTCTGTAAGGAACTGCTGGAGAAAGCGGAGTCTTCCCGGATTCCCGTTCTGAAAACCGGAAGTCTTTCGAGGTTTACCCGTTCGCTGTCGAGCAGGCTTGTGCAGAAAGTCAGCCTGCACGGCGTGCTGGTGGAGATCTTCGGCCTCGGCGTTCTCATTATCGGGGTGAGCGCAGTCGGGAAAAGCGAAGCAGCGCTCGACCTGGTGCTTCGCGGACACAAACTGATCGCCGATGACGCGGTCATTCTTGAAAAGAGCGAAAATGCCATAACGGGAAAGGCGACCGATCTGGGCGTGGACCTGCTCCAGATCCGGGGACTCGGCATCATCAACGTGCGGGCGCTGTACGGCGAGTCGGCAACTGCGGAATCGTGCAAGGTAGGTCTCGTTGTTGAACTGGAAGAATGGCGGATGGGACAGCATTACAGCCTGGTCGGGCTCCGCGAGCGGCGTTACCGGATACTGGGCGCTAACGTGCCGTATCTGAAGCTGCCGGTGAAACCGGGACGGAACATGGCGACGTTGATCGAGGTTGCGGCCAGAAACCAGATGCTGAAAAACCGGGGGATATTCACCGCCAGGGACATGAGCAAAAAACTCCAGAAAAGGCTGTCAGGATGAACGGGACACGGTTGGTGGTGGTTACCGGGCTTTCGGGATCGGGCAGGAGCGCGGCGCTCAAGGCCTTCGAAGATATCGGGTTTTACTGCGTCGATAACCTTCCGCTCGCGCTTCTTACCGCTTTCGCGGGATTTGCCGTGCAATCGGACGAGGCCGCCCGCTCGGCCATCGGCATCGACATCAGGGAAAAGGGGTTCACGGACAAATTCCCCGCTCTCTATGGGACGCTCAAAGCCCAGGGATATACGATTGAAATGCTGTTTCTCGACGCTTCGGACCAGACCATTGTGCGGCGCTTCAGCGAAACGCGAAGACCCCACCCGCTGGCGAAGGGGACGACCTCTCTGCTGGACGGCATAAGGAAGGAGCGGGAAGCGCTCGGCGAGGTCAAAAAGCTCGCGGACCGGATCATCGATACGTCGGACTACACGGTCCATGATCTGCGCCAGGCCGTTGAACGTCAGTATTCTGCGAGCGACACGGACAGGCCGATGGTGGTCACGTTGGTGACCTTCGGGTACAAGTACGGGGTGCCTTATGATCTTGATCTGCTTTTTGATCTGAGATTCCTGCCGAATCCGCATTTTGTTCCCAAGTTGAGGCCGAAGACGGGCGAGGATGCCGATGTCCGGGAATACATCATGGCCGGCTCTGATTCAAAGGAGTTCCTGCGGAAGCTCCAGGAATTCCTCGAATACCTTTTACCGCGATACCGGCGCGAGGGGAAAAGCTATCTTACGATCGGTTTCGGGTGTACCGGAGGCAAACATCGCTCGGTGGCCCTTGCCGTTGTCGTGGCTGAGCG
>DAIDTZ010000288.1 GCA_027456925.1 Nitrospirota bacterium | reverse complement strand
GCAGGCCTGCCGCCCCCTGCTCTGTAATGGGCCGATCATTTTTTCCTATTGTTCAAAATCTATTTGGTTTCCTCTTCCCATCTCTTCCCTGCTTTCGGTTACGACGGCGGTAGCTGTATGTTCCTTCACCAGGAAGACCTGGACTTCACCGATCTTTTTTCTTGGGAACCCTTTCTTTTCCGGTCTTGCATACACGAGAAAGCGGTCCCCCGGTTCAACTCCGTCGACGCTCCCCTTGTCCAGGTATACGATATCCGTTTGCGCGTTAATGCTGTGATGGTCAGCCACTTCGAGGATGTACCCAGAAATATCTTTTGCTCTTTTCCCCTTTGGCGGGTAAACGAGGGCCGGTTCCTGATAGGGCGTCAGCAGCTCGTTTTTGTCGATGGCATCGAACGAGAGCGTGATCCGGGCCGTCAGCACGTCACTGGAGTCCTTGGCCGTGATCTGGAGAATGCCCATTCCGCGAATGAGCCGTCCGTACTTTTTACCGGTTTTCGGATGGCGAACTTTCTGAAGCGGCGCGTAGATCAGGTACTTGTCGCCGATATTCACATTCTCCATGTTGTTGACCTTGACATACACGACGTCATCATACCCGTAGATGGTTTTTCCCGAGTCAGCCGCACCGACGATGGCGCCTTCGTTTTCTACACTATTTACAAATCCGGCGCGGAGCATGGAATATTTGTCGATGATCGGAACCGGTTGTTCCACGGGCACGATGATGCCGCTGGCTTCTTCCTGCGTCGCTTCTTCCGGCGCCGCTGCAGGAGCGGGTTTTGGACTCGTGGTCTGCGCGGAAGCAACGCTTTCAAGGGGAGCCGGTTCCTGTGCCGGGGCCGCTTCTTCCTTGGCAACTTCCTTTGGGGCAGCCTCAACCGGAGCCTGCATAGCCCGCTCAATCGGCGCCATGCTGGGGATGGAAAGGTTGTTCCCGGCATAGATGAGGTCAGGGTTGGTTATGCCCGGATTTGCCTTCCAGATAAAGGGCCAGAGAAAGGGGTCTTTCAGAAAGGTGTTTGCGATGTCCCAGAGGGTGTCCCCCTGCTTGATGGTGTATTGGGCGGTTGGCGGAGCGGGCGCAGCAGCGGGTGCTGTAGCAGTGGGTTCTGTGGCAGGCAAAACCGCTCCTTCCTGCGGCTCAGTTTGTCCCTGCGGTTGTATTTCCGGCGTTACGGCAGTGCCCGGAGAAGCCTGGTCCTGGGGCGCCGGTTTTGCGGCGTTTTCAGGCTGCTGGGCAACAGGGCCGCCATTCTGCTCCTGAGAGAGGGATATGCCGGGAAAGAGCATGAAAAGAAGAACGATACATCCTGCCTGCGTAAGCCTATTCAACCGAGTGGTCATTCCTGCCTCCTGACTTTTTTCTGTTTATTGAATCGGGCTGGGACGGCTGCGCCGGCACACATGAAAAGGACTGCCGGAACCGGGAAGGATGACAAAAACCCCTGTCGGGATGCATTGCGCAGAAATCCTCTCCCTGCTGCATGGCCTGCGGTCGGGCTTGTGATCCTTGTTCAAGACAGCGTCTGTCGCCGGAACTTGAGGCAATCTAGCGAGGCCATTTTCGCTAAAGATATACGAGAAACCTCTTGTTTGTCAAGAGAATAAATGGGAATTGAGCTAAACGAGGACCAAACGAGACCTTGCTTTTGCCGGGCGTTTTTGGTATTCTGCCTTTTACAATGGTGACCGAAAGTAAAGAGGTTCAATCAGGGTGGAAGGGTGTCCTGTATCTCGTCGGTTTTCTCGCCCTGTCTGTGCTCGCCGTGGTGCTGCAGCTCCAGTACCGGGGTTTCGGAGGCCCGCTTTCCGATAACATCCTCATCTTCCTGCTCGTCAACGCGAACTTCCTGCTTTTTGCCGTAGTAGTCTTCATGATAGCCAGGAGCCTCTGGAAACTCTCGGTTGAGCGAAAACACGGCGTGCTGGGCGCCCGGTTCCGGACGAAACTGGTTTTTGCCTTCGTGAGCCTTTCTTTCATCCCTCCCGTGCTCCTCTTCTTTATCGGGAGCGGCATGTTCACGAGCAGTATCGAGCGGTTATTCAGCCTGCGGATCGAGAATTCCATGAAAGATTCCGTTTCGCTGGCGCAGGAGTATTACGACCGGCTGAAGAACGATGCGACGGGATTCGGGAAGCAGATCAGCAAACAGATGACCGATGCCCGGCTGATGTCGCGGTTCGAGAACCAGGTTATCAGGGACTATCTGGTGAAAAAGGCCGGTGAATACGGACTCGGCTCGATTGAGCTTTTTCTCGATCCGCATAAACGCGCGGTGACCGTTGTAACGGCCCAGTATCCGCCCAGGACCTTTACCCAGACGCAGCCGGACCTGGTGGCCAAGGCGTTCGCGGCGCAGGAAGCCTCGTACGTGTCGGGGGTTGGAAATCACAAGGGAGATATCGTGCGGGTGGTGGTGCCTGTTTATGGGGTCCCGGAAGGCGGACCCGTCGTGGCGGCGGTCGCCGTCAGCTACTATGTCCCTCAACGCCTGGTGGCGAAAGCCGAGGTGATCCGCGATGGGTACGTGCAGTACCGGCAGTCGTTCAAGAGCAAGGAGCCGATCCAGCTGGCGTACCGGTCCGGGTTTCTCGCCGTCACTCTTGGTCTCCTGCTGGCGGCCATTTGGGTCGCACTCCGGGTCGCGGCCGGCATTACGGGGCCGATCAAAACGCTGGCCGAGGGCACTGCGGCCGTGGCTGCGGGAAGATTTGACTATCGGATCGACGAAACGTCGGACGACGAGGTCGGCGTGCTTATCGGGTCCTTTAACAAAATGACCCAGGAGCTGCAAGCCTCGCGGGAGCAACTTGAGCAGGAAGTCAACAACAAAGAGACCATCCTGACGAACATCGATGCCGGGGTCGTGTCCATCGACCGTACGGGCAGGATCACGACCCTTAACCCGGCGGCCTCGGAGATCCTCGGCATAGAAGAACAAAGCGTGGTCAACAGGCGGTATGATGAGGCCTTCGGATTTATCGAGCTCGACCCGATCCGCGGCCTGTTCCGGAAGCTGGAACAGGGGCAGGGGCGCGCCGAGGAAGAACTGGCGCTGAACGTGCGCGGACGGCTCTTGACGCTTCGCATGCGGGTCTCGTCGCTCCGGGACAGCAGCGGTACGCCCATCGGGTCGGTCATCACCTTTGACGATCTCACCGAGCTGCTGCGGGCGAAAAAAGCCGAGACCTGGCAGGATGTCGCCAGGCGGATCGCCCACGAGTTCAAGAATCCGCTGACGCCGATCAAGCTTTCCGCCGAGCGCCTGCGCAAAAAGCACTCCGAGGGAGCGCCGGACTTTGATGCGGTCTTTGACGAATGCAGCCGGACGATCGTCCAGGAGGCCGACGGCCTGCGGAAGCTGGTGGACGAATTCGCGGATTTTGCCCGGATGCCCAGTTCGAATCCCGTGGCGCAGCCGCTAGCGCCGGTGCTGGAAAATGTGGCCCAGTTCTACAGCTCAGCCCATAAAGACCTGTTGGTGGTGAAGGATATTGCCGCTGATATGCCCCCTGCGCTCATCGACAACGAGCAGATAAAGCGGGTGTTCATCAACCTTTTCGAAAACGCCGTCGAGGCCATGGCCGGGAAGGGGAGGATCTGGATTACGGCAGGGATGAACTCCGACAATATGGCCCAGGTAATCGTGGCAGACGAGGGCACGGGGATCGCGGCAGAGGACGTTCCTAAGCTGTTCCAGCCCGATTTTTCGAGGAAGAAGAAAAAAAGCGGTCTGGGCCTCGCCATCGTGCTTCGGATCATCAAGGACCACGGAGGATCGATCCGGGTGGAGCAGAATAGTCCGCAAGGCGCAAAGTTCATCATAGAACTGCCGGTTGCAGCGAAGGAAGTTCATAGTTGATAGTTCAGAGTTCATAGTTCAGAGAAACAACCTTGCGCAAAAGTGATTTGTCGCTCTCTACCTTGTAGAGAATTTTAAGGAGGGTATTTTGGATACAGCATCAACGATTCTGATAACACTAGCAGCGATCTACCTGATCTTTAAACTGTTCGGCTATTTGGGCCGGCTGGGGATCAAGCAGCTTTCTCCGAAGGAACTGGATGAGAAAAAAGGAATGGTGCTCCTCGACGTTCGCACGAACAATGAATATGCCCAGGGCCATATTCCCGGCGCGGTCCATATACCGCTCTCGGAAATCGGCGAGAAGGTCAAAAAGCTCAAGAAGGACAAGGATATCGTTGTCTTCTGCGCAAGCGGCAACCGGAGCATCTGGGCGATCAAGCGCCTGATGGGCATGGGCTTCAAGAATTTGTATAATCTGAAGGGCGGCTACCGTGCCTGGAAAAGAATTCATTGATGAACTGAAGAAGGACTATCGCTCGAAGAGGCCGCTGATCGTGAAGCGGCTTGCCGAGTTTAAAAAAAGGTATAAAAAAGGCGACCGGGCGATCTTCGAGGAGCTTTGTTACTGCATCATAACCGCAGGCAGCAGCGCGAAGATGGGCATGAAGACGGTGGAAGCGCTCCAGGATATTCTGCATTCCGGGAGCGAGCTGGAGCTTCGCAAGCGCGCGCAGGCGCACCGCGTGAGGTTCTGGCGCGTACGGACTTCCTACATCTATCACACCCGCGAGTATCTGCGCGATGCCTGCGGCCTGAAGCTCCGCAAACTGCTCGAATCCTTCGACTGCCCGGATAGCCGCCGCGATTTTTTCGCGCAGAACAAATTAGTCAAAGGCCTGGGCTATAAAGAAACAAGCCACTTCCTCCGGAACATCGGCTTCCCCGGGTACGCTATCCTCGACAAACACATCATGAACAGCCTCCGCGAAATGGGCGTGATCACTAAAACCATGCGCCAGACCACGCGGGCCGGTTACCTGGACATCGAGAAACGGCTTCAAAAGTTCGCCGACAAGCTCGGGATCGATATGGACCATCTCGACCTGCTGCTGTGGTCGCGGAAGACCGGGGAGATATTGAAGTAGCAGTACTAACCCAATGAGAAGGAAAGCCACATGCCGTCATCCCGGGCTTGGCCCGGAATCTACCTTTGCAGGTTCAGGCTTGCAGCCTGAGCCACTCGTTAATATTTGGTTCAATTTGCAAGATTGAACCATCAAGAAAGGGTTCTTTTATGCGAATCGTTATCATCTCACCGGAGTTTCCCAATAAAGGGGGCTTCCCTCTGGCTCCGCCGATCCTTGAATATCTTGGAGCGTTAACGAGGCGCTGTTTGCCGGATGCGGAAATAGAGCTTGTGGATGCAAATAGAGAACCTGTTTCTGCTGAAGAAATTGAGGCAGACTTAGTGGGTATCAGCGTTATGACTCCCACGGCTGATTGGTCGTATGCCTTCGCAGGTATATTAAGACAGCGCGGAATAAAAGTCGCTTTGGGAGGTATCCACCCGAGCATACTGCCTGAGGAGGCGTTGCGGCATTCGGATGCCGTGATAATCGGAGAGGCTGAATCGATATGGAAGGACGTTCTCAAGGATGCGGCAGAAGGAAGATTGAAGCCAATTTATAAAGGTGCGCGGCTGCCATTGCAAGATCTTCCTGTTCCGCTCAAGGGATTTTTAAAGGGACATTATCCTTTTCGTGCGGTTTTTACCGCTCGGGGGTGCATTCACAAATGTTCCTTTTGCAGCGTCAGGGCGTTTTTTGGCGATACTGTTCGATTTCGTCCTATTCCGGATGTGGTTAGAGACGTAGAGGAAGCTGTTGGACGCTTCTACTACAATGGTGACGATAACATCTGGGGATCAAATATTGACCGATCAATCGAGCTTTTCAAGAAGCTTTCAGAGGGTTCTA
>DAIDTZ010000287.1 GCA_027456925.1 Nitrospirota bacterium | reverse complement strand
GCTGGTCGTTCGTGAGCTCGAAGCCAGAGCCTGCGAGCACGCCGAGCATCTGCTCGGCGTCCACCTGGTTCTTGGGACAGCCGAGGCTGATCATTCCTATTTTGTGAGATTTCTTTGTCACTGAGTGGAGCCCTCTCCGGCCGGAGCCGGGGATTCAAAGTCGCGGGATTCTTATCGGGGAACGAATAACCGGGGTCAGATAAGTATACCACTTGGCATGCCCGCTGACAACAGATTATCCGTCAAAACCCGCCGGACATGGCGAGGAAGCCCGCCATTTTTTCGTTCGTTTCGCGCAAACGCTTCGAAAGCGTTTTCGTGAACGCCCAGAGCAGCTTGTAGCCCAGTTCGCGGTCCATGATGAGGATCTTGTCCAACTCGGTCTTGCTGATGGCGAGAACCGCGACGTCGGTATTGGCGATGGCGTGCGCCGAACGGGGGAAGTTGTCGATCAGGGCCATCTCGCCGAAGTAGTCTCCCGGCTTCAGCACTGCAAGCGCCTCCTCCCCGATGTTCGGGATGAACTTGCTGATCCTTACGTCGCCGTTCGTGATCACGTAACAGCGGTCTCCGGGCTCGCCTTCCTTGAAGATCACGGAGTCCCTGCCAAAAGCCTCCATCCGCGAGATCTTCTCGATCTTCTCCAGCTCATGAACGGAAAGGCTTTCGAAGAGGTGCACTTTTTTGAGAATTTCCAGCATGCAGACTCCCTCAGAGGTACGTGCGGTCCATCTCGAACGCGTTCCGGATGAGCTCCAATTCTTTTTCCGCAGCCGAATTGATCGCCACGACATCAAACCGGCACGGCATCTGGTGGAGTTTCTTGAATCGCAAATAGCCCAAAGCCGCTTTGACCATGCGCCGCTGTTTTTGCGGCGTAACCGCAAGTTCCGGCGCGCCGAAGGCATTACTCGACCTGGTCTTGACCTCTACGAACACTATCATCCCCTCATGCAAAGCGATGAGGTCGATCTCGCCGGCGCGAGTCCGGTAATTCCGCTCCAGGATCTTGTATCCCCGCTTGGCGAGGAAGTGCGCGGCCCGGTCCTCGCCTTCCTTGCCGAGGAGCTTTCGGAAGAGGCTCACTCCTGCCCGCCTTTCAGCATTTGAGCAACAGGATTGAACGTCTTCCGGTGCGCGTCGCAGGGCCCGTGCTTTTTGAGCGCCTCGAAATGTTCCCGGGTGCCGTAACCTTTATGTTTTTTGAAATTATACTGGGGAAACCGCTCATGCAGCTCGAACATGAGCCTGTCCCGCGTCACCTTGGCGAGGATCGAGGCGGCTGCGATGCTGTGGCTGCGGCAATCTCCTTTTATCAGCGGTTTCTGGGGAAGCGCGACGCGGGGAAGCGTGATCGCGTCGAGGAGAAGATAATCCGGCTTTACCGGGAGCGCTTCGAGCGCCCGTTCCATGGCGATGATCGTGGCCTGGTAAATATTGACTTCGTCGATGGTCCGCTCATCAACGATCCCGATGCCGCAGCACGTTGCCTGTTCCCGGACCACATCGAAGAGCCTGTCCCGTTCGCGTTCCGGGACTTGTTTGGAGTCCGTCAGCCCCGCGATCAGGAGCCCGTCGGGAAGCATCACTGCCGCGGCCACGACGGGCCCTGCCAGCGGCCCCCTGCCCGCCTCGTCAAGCCCCGCAATGCAGCAATGCCCTGCCTCGCGCGCGCTTCGTTCAAAATACAGGGGATCGCACGCCAGCGCAGCGCCGAAGAGATCATCATTCCGGTCTGGGTGCAAATCCCGCGCGCTGGGCCGGCCACGAGGCATAATAACCTCTTTCGAAGGGATTTTCGAACTTTCAAATACAAAATCCTAAACAGGCGCGGTTCTCACCGTGCACTCCTGTTTAGGATTTCGATTTCGTGCGACGAGTCTGCGTTACTTCTGCTCCGTGACATCAGGCAGGGAGGCGCCCGCCACTGATGCGAAGATGCGCTCTTTTTCCTTGATCCGGGCCGCCTTGCCGCGAAGCTCGCGGAGGAAGTAAAGTTTGGCCCTGCGGACCTTGCCTTCCTTGGCAAGCTCGATCTTGTCGATCATCGGGGAATGGACGGGAAAGAGCCTCTCCACCCCGACGCCGTAGGACAGCTTCCTGACCCGGATGAGCTCCCGTGCGCCCGAACCCTGGCGGCCGATCACGAGCCCTTCGAATACCTGTATTCTTTCCTTGTCGCCTTCCACAACCTTCGCGTGGACACGAATCGTGTCGCCGACGCGGAAGCTCGGTATCCCTTCTTTCATCTGCGCCTTTTCCAAAGACTGTACGATATTCATTGCAAACCTCCCGTTACTGAATAAATTCCAAATTACAAATCCCAAATTTCAAACAAAGTCCAAAAATACAATGACCAAATTGTCCAAACTTTTTGAATTTGGAATTTGGAGCTTACTTGTTATTTGGTGCTTGATTATTGGTGCTTATGCTTCGCTCTCCCGTTTCAGTTCTTCCAGCAGCTTCCGGTCTTTGCCGGTCAGCTCGGCCGTTTCGAGCAGTTCCGGTCTTTTTAAAAGCGTTGCCTTGAGCGACTCGCGCCGCCGCCACTTCTCGATCTCCGCATGATTGCCCGAAAGCAGCGCTTCCGGGACCTTCATCCCGCGGAATTCCGCGGGCCGCGTATAGTGCGGATGATCGAGCAGGCCGTCGCCGAAGGAATCGCGGTACGCAGACTCTTCATCGCCGAGGACGCCCGGAAGGAGCCTCGTTGCCGCGTCGATCACCACGAGGGCCGCAAGCTCGCCCCCGGTAAGCACGTAATTGCCGATCGAAAGCTCTTCGTCGACCAGGGCGCGGACAACGCGCTCATCGATTGCCTCATAGTGGCCGCAGAGCAGAACGATCAGGCGTTGTTCCTCGGAAAGCTGTTCCGCCCGTTCCTGATTCAAGACCCTTCCCTGGGGCGAGAGCAGGATCGTCAATACTTTTTCACCCGGGTGCTCGGTCTTCATCGCCTCGAAGGCCTTGAAGATCGGCTCCGGTTTGAGCACCATGCCGGCGCCGCCCCCGTAGGGGCTGTCGTCGGCGGTCTTGTGTTTGTCTTCGGTATAGTCCCGGATATTCCTGAGCGTTACGTTCAGGAGCCCTTTTTCCCGGCCCCGCTTGAGGATGCTTTCGTTCAGCGGCCCCTCGAGTATTCCCGGGAACAGGGTGAGCACCTCAAAGTTCAGTCTGCGCGCATTCATGATTCAGGATGCAGGATCCGATCCATGATTGAATCATGCATCATGCACCGTGTATCCTGCATCACCTTAGATTTACTCCATCAGCCCGTCCGGCAGATGAATGACCATCCGCTTTGCTTTCCGGTCGACCTGTCTGATGACTTCTTTCGTTGCAGGGATATAGACTTCTTTCTTGCCGCGCTTTAGGACGTAAACATCATTGCTGCCGGTCTCGAAGATATCCACGATGGCGCCAAGCGTCTCGCCGGTTTCGGAAAACACTTCCATGCCCATGAGTTCGTACCAGTAGTAAGTCCCCTCGGGCAGAGGGATTGTCTCTTCTTCGGGAACCTTGACGAACCAGCCGTTCAGAACTTTGGCCTTCTCCGGCGTATCGTAGCCCGCAAAAAGCAGAAATGGCTTGCCGTTTGCGTACCGCGCGGATTTCACTTCACAGGCAAGTTCTTCGCCTGCAGGAGAGACCAGGTATGCCCGGGTGAGCTTGCCGAACCGTTCCGGGAAATCCGTCATCGGTTCGATCTTCATCTCCCCTTTGACGCCGAAGGGTTTCACCGCTTTGCCGATGGTTATGAGCATAGGCGACGCGATCGAATTTTCCCATACAGATGCGCTGCGGTCCCGTGGTTTCCATTCCGCATTCCGCACTCCGCATCCGGTGTTACTTCGCTTCGGCGTGCTGTTTCATGATCCCGACCTTCGAAAGCAGGGTCTTGACCGTGTCGGACGGAACAGCGCCCTTCTTGAGCCAGCCGAGGGCCTTGTCCTGGTCGACTTTGATTTCCGCCGGTTTCTTGAGCGGGTCGTAGGTGCCGACCATCTCGATGAAACGGCCGTCGCGCGGCGACCGGGAGTCCGCCACCACCAAACGGTAGTAGGGCTTCTTGTGGGTCCCCATTCTCTTGAGTCTGATTCGTACTGCCATGTGTCACCTCTTTCGTTAAATGATGAATCCCAAATATCAAATCCCAAATCACAAATAAGCTCCAAACTACAATCTCTAAAACGTTTGAATCCCGTGCTTGATGCTTGGAATTTATTTGTTACTTGGTGCTTGGTTATTGGAGCTTGCCTTTAAAACGGCATCTTTCCGCCCAGCATCCTGCCCATCTTTCCCATCTTGCCGCTCGTCATGGACTTCATCATCTTGCGCATCTCGGCGAACTGCTTTAAAAGCCGGTTCACGTCCTGCACCTGGGTGCCGCTGCCTTTCGCGATCCGGGCCCTGCGGCTGCCGTTGATGATGGTATAATCCGTCCGTTCCTTCGGGGTCATGGAACTGATGATGGCGTCCACCTTCGTCAGTTCTTTCTCATTCACCTGGGCCTCGGGGAGTTTCATTTTGCCCATGCCGGGGATCATGCCCATGATCGATTCGAGCCCCCCGAGCTTTTTCACCTGCTTCAGCTGGCTGCGAAAGTCGTCGAGGTCGAAAGAGTTCTTTTTGAGCTTCTTCGCAAGCTTAAGCGCTTCTTCCTGGTCGACGCTCGCCTGCGCTTTCTCGATGAGCGACATCATGTCGCCCATGCCGAGGATGCGCGAAGCCATGCGGTCCGGGTGGAACGGTTCGAGGGCGTCGAGCTTCTCGCCCATGCCCGTGAACTTCAGCGGCTTGCCGGTCACGGCCCTGACCGAAAGCGCCGCGCCGCCCCGGGCGTCGCCGTCGAGCTTGGTCAAGACCACCCCGTCGAAACCGAGGGAGCTGTTGAACTTTTCGGCGATGTTCACGGCTTCCTGGCCGGTCATCGCGTCGGCAACGAACAGGATCTCGTGCGGCTTCACTCCGGCCTTGATCTGCCGGAGCTCTTCCATGAGCGGCTCGTCGATCTGGAGCCGGCCCGCGGTATCAAGGATCACAACCTCGAACAGAGAGGAGGCCGCCTGCTTCACCGCCTGCCGGCAGATAACGACCGGGTCTTGCTCGCTCGAACTATAGGCATCCACCCCCACCTGCTTGGCAAGGGTGATCAGCTGCTGGACTGCTGCGGGCCTCCGCGTGTCCGCGGGCACCAGGAGGACCCTGCGTCCGTCCTTCTTGAAATTCCTGGCCAGCTTGCCGGCAGTCGTCGTCTTGCCCGACCCCTGCAGGCCGACCAGCATAATGACCGTTGGCGGGTTCGGAGACAGGTGAAGCTTGGCCTGGGTCCCGCCCAGGAGCGCCACCAGTTCTTCGTGGACGACCTTGATGACCTGCTGGCCCGGCGTCAGGCTCGAAAGGATTTCCCGGCCGACGGCCCGTTCCTGCACACGGCCGATAAAGTCCTTTACGACCTTGAAGTTGACATCGGCCTCAAGGAGCGCAAGGCGCACCTCGCGCAGGGCCTCTTTAACGTCGTCTTCCTTAAGGACGCCCCTGCCGCGCAGTTTCTTAAAAACAGCCTCTAACTTACCACTTAAGGAATCAAACATGGAAAACACCCGCTCGGCAAAGAATATAGAATATATAAGATAAGCCTATTATTGTCAAGGATTTTCTCGTGAATCGGAACATCTCCTGTGATTTTACGCCCTTTCTTCGGCTAATGCAACGCAAGCAGCATGAACGCGAAGGTCGATATCGATAAGGACGGTCGCTCGACTATAGAGAAGCCCTGACACGCTTCCCGTTATACATTCGCCCCTTGCCCCCGGACAGCGAAAGCTTCCGGGGTTTTTTCTCGAATATGAGTGCCAGCACGCGGATTTTTTGCTATAATGCCTCCTGTTACGCGTAACGACCACCGGCCAGGTCAGTTGAACGAGGAGGCAAGAATGAAGCGCATCCTGCTGAAAACAGTCTGTTTTTTCACCCTGCTCCTGCTTGCAGGATTCCCGCCGGAGATATCTTCCGCCCGCAACGAACAACAGCATCATGTTCATGGATCAACACAACCTGCGCCTGCTTCGACAAATCCGCTGATCGAGGAAATGACGGCCCTTGACGCCGCGTTCCGCGATATCGTTTCCGCCGTAGCTTTGGGTGATACGGAAAAAGTACATGGAGCAATCGAGTCCCTGGATGGCGCCATGGAAAAAACCCACGAAGGCATGCACGCCGGAACGGTTACGCTGCCGAAAAATGCCGCCCGCACCAGGGAATTTACCGAGCGGGACGCCAAATTTCACGAAAAGCTCGATGCGCTCGACCGGGCAACCCGCCGCAAGAACCGGCGGGAAATGCTGCGGATCACCAAGCAGCTGCTCGACGGGTGCGTGCAGTGCCATCAGACATTCAGAAAATAATGAAGCGGTTGTTTTCCTGAATTGCCGGGCTGGAAAAGTTTTTTTGCTTTCTCGCCTCTTTCGGTTATAATGGCTTCATGTTGATCCGGGAAATTCTGAAGAAAAACCCTCTCGTGCTCGCCCCCATGGCGGGTATCACCGACTTTCCCTTTCGCATGATCTGCAAGGAGCTCGGGGCCGGCCTAGTGTTCTCCGAAATGGTAAGTGTCGAAGCGCTGATCCGGGAGCATAAACGCACCTGCGGCATGCTCCGCACCGATCCGGCGGAGCGGCCCGTCGTGTTCCAGATCTTCGGTTCGAAACCTCCGTCCATGGCCGAGGCAACGCACATCCTGTCCCAGGGAGACGTGGATTTCATCGATATCAACATGGGGTGTCCCGTGCCGAAGATCCTGAAGTCCGGCGCAGGCTCGGCCCTGCTGCGAGACCTCGGGCTCGCGAAAGAGATCATGTCCGCCGTTGTGGGAGCGTCGAAAGTCCCGGTTACGGTCAAAATCCGGCTCGGGTGGGACGCCCGGAACCTGGTGGCCATGGATCTCGCGCAGGCAGCGGAATCCATCGGCATCGCCGCAGTAACAGTGCATGGCCGGACAAAAGTACAGGGCTTCTCCGGCAACGCGGACTGGGGCATGATCAAAGAGGTGAAGGACGCCGTCGGCATTCCCGTGATCGGGAACGGTGATGTTCGCTCGGCGCAGGACGCGAAGCGGATGATGGACGAGACGGGATGCGACGGCGTCATGATCGGGAGGGCCATCCAGGGATATCCGTGGATCTTCCGCGAGGCAAAGCAGTATCTGGAAACCGGCGTCGTCCCGCCCCCTCCGACGCTCGACGAGCGTGAAACAGTCATGCTCCGGCACTTGAGCGATATGATCAAAATCCTGGGTGAGGATATCGGCGTACGGGAGATGCGCAAGCACCTCTGCTGGTATACCAAGGGACTGCACGGCGGCGCGGAATTCAGGACACGGATCAATCTGCTTCCGAGCGCCGACGAAGTGAAAAGGGAGATCAGCGGTTATTTTGCATCGGTTCAGGAAAGCGCTGTCGCGGTCCAGCAGGCGCAATTTTTGAACAGCCGGTAACTTCCCCAGGGCATCCACATGTCATCACAGGACGACAAGCAGGACCAGCTCATAGCCGAGGCCCGGCGCAATCGCAAGCTCCGGGAGCAGGAGTACCGGGAGCAGGCGCTCGGGATGTACCCCCACATCTGCGCGCGGTGCGGCCGGGAATTTGCGGGCAGGAAACTTCGCGAACTCACGGTCCATCACAAGGACCACAATCACGACAACAATCCGCCTGACGGGAGCAACTGGGAGCTCCTCTGCCTCTACTGCCACGATAATGAACACCAGGAGTATCTTGATGAACAGACCTTCGGCACAGCCAGGCCCGGCAACAGCGGCCAACCGTCCACGTACAAACCCTTCTCCGGCCTCGCCGACCTGCTGAAGGACAGGAAGAAGTGATTTCCTGCCTGCGGTGAAAAGCGTCCTGGAATTTTCTCCGGAGTGCGCGCTCGTTGTGTTTTTTAAATAGTTGAATTGTACAGGGAGAAGTAAATCCCGAACTACCCTTTCAGGGCCTCCAATTCCTCCCACCGCTTATACGCTTCGGCAAGTTCTTTTTCCCGTGATGCAAGCCGGGCTTTCGTTTCCGCGACCTTGCCGCCGCTTTCGCGGTAAAAAGCCGGGTCAGCCATCATCGCGATGAGCTGCTGCTGTTCCGCTTCCAGTTCTTCAATGCGTTTCGGCAGGGTCTCGGCCTCTTTTTGTTCCTTGAAGCTCAGTTTGCGCGGCTTTTCCTTCTGCGGAGCCGGCGCGCTCTTTTTCTCGTCGATCCGGGAGGGGATCGCCGCGT
The DNA here is from genome assembly GCA_027456925.1 of Nitrospirota bacterium. GTDB lineage: Bacteria > Nitrospirota > UBA9217 > UBA9217 > UBA9217 > JAJYKN01. The sequence continues at coordinate 4,931 of DAIDTZ010000287.1, read as the reverse complement.
CGGCGTTCCGCCTTTGACTCTGACGCAGCCAGTCATCATACCCGCCGACGTATTCGCTTACCCTGCCTTCGCCTTCGAGCACCAGCGTGCTCGTGACGACATTATTGATGAACTCCCGGTCGTGGCTCACAAGCAGCACGGTGCCGGGATACTCCATCAGGAGCTCTTCGAGAAGATCGAGGGTCTCGATGTCCAGGTCGTTCGTGGTCTCGTCGAGAACGAGCACGTTCGAGGGCTGCGTAAAGAGCTTCGCGAGCAACAGCCGGTTTCGCTCACCGCCGGACAGGACCTTCACCGGGCTCCGCGCGCGGGCAGGTGAGAACAGGAAATCCTGGAGATAGCCGATGACATGGCGATTGTTGACGTTTATGGTCACGTGATCGCTGCCATAGGCCACGTTGTCCTGAACGCTTTTCTCGTCGTCGAGCTGGGACCGGTGCTGGTCGAGATAGGCCACTTCGAGGTTCGTTCCGTGTTTTACCACGCCTTGCTGCGGCGTCAGCTCGCGCAGCAGGATTTTGAGCAGCGTCGTCTTCCCCGACCCGTTCGGCCCGATAATGCCGATCTTGTCGCCCCGGATGATGGTCGTGGAAAGATCACGGATGATCGCGCGGCCGCCGAGACCATGGCTGACCTTTGTCGCCTCGATGACCAGCTTGCACGTGCGCTCCGCTTCCTGCATCTGCATGCGCGCCGTACCGGTCACCTCCCGGCGATCGCTCCGGACCTTCCGCAGCTCCTTGAGCGCCCGCACGCGGCCTTCGTTCCGCGTCCTCCTGGCCTTGACGCCCTGGCGGATCCAGACCTCTTCAACGGCAAGCTTCTTGTCGAACTTCGCATTTTCCACCGCCTCGGCATCGAGCGCCGCCTGCTTGAGCTCAAGGTAGGAACGATAATTGCCGGGCCAGCTCGTGAGCCGACCCCGGTCGAGATCGACGATCCGGGTCGCCAGCTTCTGAAGCAGCGCGCGGTCGTGGGTCACAAAGAGCAGCGTGCCTCCGAAGGTGAGCAGGAACTCTTCAAGCCAGGCAATGGCGTCGATGTCCAGGTGGTTCGTGGGCTCGTCGAGGAGCAGAAGGTCCGGCCCGCCTGCCAGGGCCCTCGCGCGCAGAACGCGGCGTTTGAGGCCGCCGGAGAGTTCGGAGAACTCGGCGTCCTCGGGCAGCTTCAGCCGCGTCAGGATCTCCTCGACCTTCTGCTGCATCTGCCAGCCCCCGGCTGATTCGAACTTGTGCTGGACGTCCTCGAGCTCGGCCATCAGCGCTTCGCTGTGGTCATGGGAGAGTTTGGCGCTCACCTGATGGTATCGGGCGAGCAGTTTCCCCTGCTCGCCGAAGGCGCCGGACACCACGTCGAACACGGTGCCGAACAGGGTCTGGGGCACCTCCTGCGTCAACAGCGTGACGCGCACGCCCTGCTGAAACACGATCTTGCCTCCATCGGGTTTTACCTCTCCCGTGATAAGCCGCATGATCGTGGACTTGCCCGTGCCGTTCCTGCCCACAAGACAGACCCGCTCGCCCCGGTCGATGGAAAGATCGACGCTTTCGAGCAGCGAGGGACCGCCGAAACCCACTTTCACTCCCTGTAAACTGACTAATGCCATGAAAAACCCCGTTCTTTACTCGCTAATGTGCCCGCACAATGTACCGTGAGAAGTCAAGAATTGCAACCGAAATCACGAGGGCAAAAGTGGTTGAGGAAAGTGGCCGCGCCGTGCTATAGTAGCCAAGGAAGTTTAACGGGGAAGAACGAACGATGAACTCAAAAGAACGACAGATTATCGAGGGGCTGAAAGTAGTCTGCACGTGCAAGAACATCCGGCAGCGGGACTTCCTGAAGCACATCAAAGCCGGGATGACAATTGTCGAGGAATTGAAGAAAGCCACGGGAGCAGGCAGCGGCACGTGCAAAGGAAAGGGCTGCACGCCGCGGATCGCTGAATTGCTCGCCGCTGAACGGAAGAAAAGAGACAGCTAATGTGAGTTGTACGGTCAACTACACCTACAACTGTTGGAGTTTCGAGTGATAGAAACTCCAACAAATCCCATTTGAATCATTGCATGTCAAGATCATGACAAAACTCACGAGTACCCTCTGGCCGTTGGTTCCGGCAGGCGGAAAAACTCCGCAGCCGAAGCGTAAGCAGATCGCGCATATTCTTGAATTACAAACGCGTCTCGTTAAAAAAGAGAGGGATGTCTTTTTCGACATCCCTCTCTCGCGGAAATTACTTATGCGCATCGTAATTTGTTAATCCTCCTTCTGTCTCGACTCATATGATAGTGACCACTTTTTCTCCCAAATCTTCAGGAGTTCGTCAAGTTCAAGGCGTATTGCAGAGATATCGATCGAAAGATTGCTCAGTTCCTCCGTTGCCTCGATTATGGCCTGGATATTATTCCGTGCAGTTTCCAGCCTGGTGCCACGTCTATCAATCGACTGTAGTTTGTCAATAGACTCTTCGATCCTCCTGGCGTCTTTCCTGCTCGTGGTCGTGATTTCGGAGAGCTGGGTGATAACATTCTGAAGCAAATCTGCCGAGTTGTACTCTATTTCGAGCGAAAGGTCGTAATTGCCATAGAGACGGAACTCACTTCCGTTGTTGTATCTGAGTTCCGTACCGAGTGCGTAGCTGCCTGCGATATCCGGCAGGTTGAGATAGTAGCCGAAGTTCGCTTTTTCAGTGCCACCCAAGGACTTGAGCCAGGTGATGGTGTTGTCCTTCTGCGTTCCTTGAGGCGTTATGGTGTCGGTCGAGATCTTGTCCGGCAAGTTTTCGATCATCTTGATATCGGCCGGTTCGGAGGAGTTATTGAGCGTTATCCTTACGGGAGCGCTGTCTAAAGCCCGTACGTGATGCTCGGCCGGGCGTATGAAATTGAGGCTGTTAATAAGGAGGGCCGCAGCCTGCACCTTCTCCGGACTGGACAGCAGGTCAAAAGTGTACGTAATGACTCTCCCTCTGCCATACTGGTTGAAAACGATTGCAGGGTAAGTGTTGCGTTTATCCGTGACATAGCCGAAGCTCTGGGCAGTAGTTGCTGTTATGATCGAGACAATGTCTTTCCCGCGGGTCTCAATAGTGCTTACATTGCTGATGGGGCTATCGGTAAGCGTTATAGCAAGATCCCCATATGAGGTTTCTCCGAAGAACTTGACTCCGAAAACATCACTTAGCGACGGATCGTCGTCGGGACGTGTCTTGATGAACAGCAGGCCGTCGCCGTAATAGACCGACTCCCTAAGTTCAGCTCCGAGGTCTTCGTCCTTGAAGTCAGGAAGGAGGTAGGCGTTGTAGCGGCCGGTGCGAAGCGATGCTTTAAAGTCCTCTTCATCATCGGGGATATAGTAAGCTATGCCTGCGGATTTAAGTATTGCTTCAAGCCGGTCGAGGGACGTGTTGCAATTTTCACATTGCTCGCCGGCTGTTCCAAAATCATTTTTCCCGTCGTGGTCTTGAAAGTGCTGCCGCCACGCACCGATGAGCACGTTGAGCGACGTATCGATTTTTTTCGTGACGTCTATTGAGAGCAGCCGAACGGTTATGGATTCGGCTGTTTCTTCATTAAGGACGTTGTCAGTTGATTTATAGGCGATCGTGTGCTGACCCGCAGGGAGAGCCGAAAGGCTGAAGGCGTCCATGTAAGTCTGCCATAAGCCGCCGTCGAAGCTAAAGCTTGCGGTCTTTACCCCGGAGAGGCTGTCTGTTGATGCAAGGGTGAACCGGGTCGTCGGGGACACTGTGCTGATAACATCGGCCGAGACGGGGTCTGTAGCCGAAATAGTTGTTATTGGCGGCGTTTTGTCCAGAACGGCCGTGAGGTTCTTGCTCAATTCAGTATTACCCAGATTGTCCACTGACCAATAATTCATTGTGTGCGTGCCGTCCTGATAGGCGGCAAGGTTTACGGGGCCGACTGCGGTTGTGTAGGTGCCAGCGCTGTCCATGCCGTATTCAATTCTCATAACGCCGCTTCCTGCATCCACCGCCGAAAGTATTATCGGAGTGCTTCCGCCTATGTAAAGGATCCCCTCTGAAGTATATTGCGGCGTACCGACCATCGACGTGGAGATGGGCGGCGATTTGTCAATGTTTACTGAGAGTATCTTGTCCGCCTCGATGTTTCCGACATTGTCGGTGCTCCGGTAATATATGGTATGGGTTCCCTCGCTGTTAAGGGTGAACTGTGCATAGGCTGCCCATGTCCCGGCGTCTATCCGGTACTCGGTATTCGCAACACCTGAGAGATTATCCGTTGCGGAAAGCGTGAACATACTGGCACTTGTGACATAGAGTTTTCCGTCTGTCGAGGTGTATCGTGGAGCGCTTGCGGCTATCGTCGTTACCGGCGGCGTCATATCTATAGTACACTTGGTCGTTGCCAGCTTACTTGGATTCCCCGATTGGTCGGTTGCTCTCAAATTGAGGGTATGGATTCCTTCATCTGCAAGCACCGGCATCCATGTTGTTGTGTACTGTCCTTGAATAGGATCAGCCAGCGCTAATGCTTTCCATGGCCCATTGTCCACCTGGTATTCGACCGCGCCGATGCCAAGACCGCCGTCTGTAACATTTGCTGATATGTTGATCGTAGAATTAAAGAGGCTGTTCGGCGTGGGCGAAACTAGGGCTACGGCCGGCGGGGTGTTGATATGGAGCGAATTCTGGAATATCTTCCTGCCGCTCTGGAAATAGACGCCGTAAAAGATTCTGTCTCCCGTTATTGTACCGAGCGGCACGTTGAAGGTGACGGTTGAGGGCTGCCCGCTCGAAGTAAAAGTCTGGATATCGTGATGCGTGCCGTAGCGGATGATCACAAGATACGTTCCGTCGTCGAACTGAGACTGCTTTGTAATATTCAGGGTCAAGGCCGCCGTATCCCCGTCGTTGAAGACCTGCTTATCCGTGGACGCGGTTACGCCGAAAT